>JAQTXY010000233.1 GCA_028688535.1 Methanothrix sp.
AACTCTTTTATGGTCTCATAGGCTTTGTCGTACATGAAAGGCGTATCATCTGCGTATAGGACCTTGCCCTTCAAGACCTGCATACGCAATGGAAGAGGAAGCTGCTGGAAGATCTTGATATCGTAGATATCATCAAAGAGATCTGATAAGACCTTGAGGCGGAATTCGGAGGCATCAACATCATCGTAGTATACACAAATATCAATGTCCGAATCCTCTTTCATCCTACCAGCAGAAGCTGAGCCGTAGAGGATGATGAATCTGACTTTGTCGCCACCGAGCGATTCAATCTTCCGGACGGCTCGGTCAATTTTCTCATGCAATACGATTGATTCTCCTGAGCTCTTTGGCGACATTTGGCTCTTTATCAGCGTTCAAAGGGGAAAAGCTTTTCTGAGAAGTGCATTTGCGAAATCGGCTGGGGCATAATGGCTTTCTGGCTCGATCTGGGCATATCGGCATTGATTCTGGAATTTAAGCCTGGGCATAGGCGGTGATCTCTTCGATCTGCATGCCTAACAGCTGGATCACTCAGAGCTTCTCTTTCAGTTTGATCTCTTGATTTGTAGCACCGTCTCCTCGAAAGACCACCCTAGGCCCATCCTCTGACAATAGGCTTAAGGCCGATACCATCAGATAAACTGTCAATGGATGAATTAGCGCAGCGGGCGGAAATGCAGCTTAACGTAATTGAAACTGCATACTCGATCAAGATTCAGAATAAAGAGGAAATAGTCAACCTTCTCTCAAAAAGGCTTCAGGATAAAAGGCAGATTTTCCTGGTTTGCACATCTATTAGCTCCTGGATTGCAGCCAGCAACAACCGGGGAGATTCAGTAGTTCCTATCAATATGGTTATGCAGTTAATTGAGGCTGCATCTCATTCATCTTGACAGCATTTGCATAATTGGGTGATGGGGCCGGTACAGCCGAGCCTAATTGATGCCATAGGGCAATAGCTTGCCGCCTGGCAATCGTACCTTGTGGGACATTGGAAAAGAACTCACGGGCGCCATGCGGACGCGCGCGCGTGGGCTCAGGCAGGCGGGCCCGGAGGTGACTGTGCCCGTCCTCAGGCGTTTTGCTCACAGCGGAGTCTTTTCCAGGCATTGTATGCCTCATGCTTCAAGTAATGGATTGTATTCCCAGATAATCGTAGTATCTGCGCTTGAAGGAATCGAACTCTTTTATGGTCTCATAGGCTTTGTCGTACATGAAGGGCGTGTCATCTGCGTACAGGATCTTGCCCTTTAAAACCAGCATGCGTAAAGGAAGAGGAAGCTGCTGAAAGATCTTGATATCATAGACATCATCAAAGAGATCTGATAGGACTTTGAGGCGGAATTCTGAGGCATCCGCATCATCGTAGTACACGCAGATATCGATGTCCGAATCCTCTTTCATCCTGCCAACAGAAGCTGAGCCGTAGAGGATGATGAATCTGACTTTGTCGCCGCCGAGCGATTTGATCTTCCTGACGGCTTGATCGATCTTCTCATGAATTACTGTGGATTAACCTGTGCTCTTTGGCGACAATTGGATCTTTATCAGCGTTCAAATGGGAAAACCTTTCTGAGAAGTACATTGGCCAGGTAAAGTTTTAATCTTTAGTGAGAGATGTACTGTCGGTGAGCCCAATGATTAATCAAGCTGAGATTCATGAAATGGTCTCAGGCAAAAAGATCGAGGATCGAAGAAGAGCAGCTGGTGCCCTTGGCTCAGACTTTTCCCTTCTGCCAGACAAGCTGCAAGGCTGGCAGGATCTTCTCAAGCTCACTCAAGACCAGGACAGTGAAGTGCGACGGGGCGCAGCCTATGCCCTTGGCTCCTCCTTTGCCCATCTTCCCGACAGAGATCAAGGCCAGCAGGATCTTCATAGGCTCACTAAAGACCAGGACAGCGAAGTGCGAGCTGGCGCTACCGATGCCCTAAGTTCAGCTTTTTCCCTTCTGTCCGATAGGGCCCAGGGCTGGCAGGATCTGCACAGGCTTACTCAAGACCAGGACAGTGAAGTGCGACGGGGCGCTGCCGATGCCCTTGGCTCCTCCTTTGCCTTTCTGCCTGACAAGTTGCAAGGTTGGCAGGATCTGCACCGGCTTGCTCAAGATCAGGATAGAGACGTGAGGTGGAGCATAGCCGTTTCCCTTGGATCCTACTTTGCCCATCTTCCCGACAAAGATCAAGGCCAGCAGGATCTTCATAGGCTCACTAAAGATCAGCATAGCGGCGTGCGGCAGGACGCAGCCTATGCCCTAGGATCTTCATTTGTCTTTCTTCCCGATAAAAATCAAGGCTGGCAGGATCTTCACCGGCTCACTCACGACCAGGATCGTTACGTGCGGTGGGGCGCAGCCTATGCCCTTGGCTCCTCCTTTGCCCATCTTCCCGATAAAGATCAAGGCTGGCAGGATCTGCTCAGGCTCACTCGAGACCAGGATAGAGACGTGCGGCGGTGCGCTGCCTATGCCCTTGGCGCCGTCTTTTTCCTTCTACCCGATAAAAATCAAGGCTGGCAGGATCTGCACTGGCTCACTCAGGACCAGGAGAGCTACGTGCGGCAAGGCGCTGCCCGTGCGCTAGGCTCCTCTTTTGCCCATCAGTCCGACAAGATGCAAGGCTGGCAGGATCTTCATAGGCTCACCCAAGACCAGGAGAGCAACGTGCGGCGGTGCGCTGCCCGTGCGCTAGGCTCCTCTTTTGCCCATCTTCTCGACAAAGATCAAGGCTGGCAGGATCTTCACCGGTTCACTCAAGATCATCATAGCGGCGTGCGATGGGGCGCAGCCGATGCCCTAGGCTCCTCCTTTGCCCATCTGCCTGACAAGATGCAAGGCTGGCAGGATCTTCACCGGCTTACACAAGACCAAGATGGCCTCGTGCGAATGTATGCATACCATTCGCTGGGAAGTGTCTCAGTTCACAAAGCCTCAGAAGCTGACGAGAAGAATACTATAAGATCTGAGTTGGAAGCTGCAGTAGAGTTCTTTGAGAAATCGTCCCGAGAGCTTTCTCTTTTAAATCCGGCTAGTTTTTGTCTCCCTTTCTATCGATCGTATCTGGCGCTGACTTTTCAGGAAGCATCGAAAGCAGAAGTGCAAAAATACCTTGCTGAGGCCAAGGAAGCTGTCGATGGCTCAGAAAATAAAAAGGAACTATTAGGCGCTGTGAAAAACTTGGCCAAGGCCCTGGAAGAGACCCAAAAACTCAAGGAAAAATCCAAAGAGAATATTCAAAGTGATCTCAAAGCCTATCGATGGTATTGCGACCGGGCAGCCGAGCACATGGATGCTGCGGAAGATTCGGCTCCTGGAGCGGTCGGTCTGCTGAGAAAATGCAATCCAATTATTGAAGAGAGGATCGAGGCCACGATCGCTGGTATTCAAAAGGTCGCCAGGGAGATCTGCCAGGTGACTCGCGGATCGGGTACAAAATATGAAGCACCTGGCGCAGAGATAAACCGAGAGGCCAGGAGCCTATCTTCAAAAGATCCAATAAAAGCGTTCAAGAGCAGCATAAGGATTGCAGCAATTCTCAGAGAGTTTTGCAGGCTTTTGCCTAGTGACAAGAGAGGGCATGGCTGCGAGATAGTCGATGAAATTGAAGTGGAGCAGGAGCTTTTCACCAGGTTTCCCAAGATCGAGCTGGCTCTGACCTATCTTCAGCCAAATATCTGTCTGGAAGCTTATGAATCAGCTACGATGGACAAGCTGGATCAGATGGATAAAAAACTGAGTACGATAATATTTGATATCTCACAGATAAAAATTGGATCTGGAAATATATTTGCCAATTTATGTGCGGTAAGGACTAAACTGGAGGAAATTGCTGAGATGGAAAAGAATTCCATTTCAGATCGCAAAGGCGTTTCAACAAATCCAGCTCAGTCAAATGAGGATCAAATAAAACTCGATAAGCTTGTTAAGACTAAATTCCAGGAACTTGAAGAAGTCTTGAAAACAAAGGCAACTAAAGAAGATATACTGGCCATCCTGAAAGAGATGGAGAACCTGAAGCAAAGCTTGAAACCGTCGACTGGATTTGAATGGCTGGGCAGAATTGCCGACGTGATTGCTGTTTTCGATGCATCGATAAAGGTTCTTGCATTTCTCATATAGCTGAAGAACTCACATTACTTCTACCACACCTTCAGATCGATCCCCTCGATCCTCACCCGTTGCCCCTCGGAGTGCACCACCACTCCCGAGTGCACCTTTTGCATCATACAGTGCTCGGGCAGAAATCGCACCGTCTCCCCCACCTCCGGCCTCCTGCCCCGGCATACTGTGCCCTCGAAGGCCAAAACCAGGCATATGCCAATGTCCTCGGGCGCAGGCAATCCCAGGAGCAGA
>JAQTXY010000234.1 GCA_028688535.1 Methanothrix sp.
TCAGGTTCACAGGAACCTGATCCCTTTTGGCATCTCTCCAATGCGTTTTTGGAATTCCACCGGCCAATTGGCAGGATCCAAGCCCTTTTGGCTTAAGAATGCCGAGGCCCAGCGCTCCAGGCCCACGCCGCTGCATCCCGACCAGAGGGCTTCGCCGGACTGCGACTTAACCGTGAAGCCTTTGGGATATTTCTCGCCATTCACAGACAGATTTTGAAACTCAATCCAGTTGCCGTTGTAGGGCAGTACCGCCTCATAGTCTACAGTTCCCGCCCCGGACATCTCGGCGAGACCCGTCTTTCCTTCCTGGGCCATAAACCAGGGTGTGACCCAGGCCGTCCTCCAGTGCAGCTCCAGGATATCTTCGAAGATATGCTTATAGCAGGCCTTCAGCTTCTCTGCTTCTTCCAGGACCTGTTCCTTGCTGCCCAGCCAGACGATCTCTATTCGATGAAACTCATCCACCCGTTCGATGCCGTGGATTCCTCCGGACTCGTAGCGGTGAGAGGTGCCGGAGCGATCGAAGACTGTAATGGGCAGCTCGTCGCGAGGCAATGTCATGCCCTGCAAAAATCCCCAGAAGGTAGGGCACTGGGCATAGCACATGCCTCCTATGGGCAGGTCGATCTTCTCTTTGACCAGCTCGAGGGGCACCTCATGGGTGATCTTGTAGTAGTCCATGACCTCTTCCCAGAAGGCCGGATCGCGAGTCTTGGGCGGGCAGACGAAGTAGATCTCCGGGTAAACGCCCTGGGCATGGCCGCTCTTCTTCCAGACATCCCAGGTGTCCAGCTTGGGAAAGATCATCTCGCGATAGCCCAGGGGCTGGATGATCTCTTCCAGCACAATTTTCTCGAAGGTGCGAAATACGTGCGTTGCCTGCGGCCCGTAGATCCACTGGCCGCGGCTTGAGCCGTGCTTGATCCAGCCAGCTTTTTGCATCTCTTCTGTGGGATCGGAAGTAAACTTGGGCGGACGGGCAGAGCTCTCCCAGAGCAGCTCCCAGTGCTCGGTCTTGCCTCCATAGCCGCTTTGCAGCTTATCTTCCAGAAGGCTGATTATCCTATCTGGTATGCGGTTTTCCATCTCAGACTGGCCCAATGTTCCCTCGGGGCCCACGTCCAGAGATAGCAGCAGCCAGCCATCTTCAAATTTTATCTCTCGAACATAGGGTATCTTGTGGTTGATAGCCCTCTCTGACTCGACCGCGATCTCGAATTTGCTGATATCCATGCCGCGCACGCCGATGCGAAATTCTTTTCCCAAAAGCTCAGACAGCGGCCGGCGCAGCCTGAGCAGTGCATCATGGGCTCGCACAAACCTGTCACTATCAATTACCAGGTCGATCTTGCTGCCGGCCAGCTTCCACGCGACGATCTTGGCACCTTGACCTAAAGGCGCACCTTTCTGCAATATGGGCCCGGCGCTCTTAAAGAAGTCCGAAATGGCTGCTTCGGCTTTATCCGCGTCCGCGCTCAGCCGGAAGCTTGCCTCTAAATGGAATTTCATCTTTCCTCCGTGCAGGATTGTGTCTCTTCCGCTATTTTAATGTTCATCAATAGATCGTCAACCGTGGAGAGCAGAGTGCCTATCTTCTCTGTAGAGAATTGCAGGCAGAGGTGGTCACTGTCTAACACGAGGCTCATATTGGGCAGGTTATCGGGTTGTACTGCCCTCGCCACAGTCTTTGCATATTTACCCCAAAAAGTCAGACTGGCTTTTATCACGGCGCAACCTCTACCGCTGGTGCACCTTCTGCAGCCTTATGAAGTTGCTCTCCCACAATTTCGTCAAGAATGTCCAGGAACCGATCCTCAGTGCCCGGCGGGATGGAAGCGCCACTGGCGATGGTGTGCCCCCCGCCCACACCGCCGACTGCCTTGGCCGCTTCTCTCAGAGCAATGGATAAGTCAAGCCCCCGGGAGATGAGCGGCTTGGTTCCTCGTGCCGATATCTTGACCATATCATCCTTATGATTCAGGGTGACGAGCGGCAGATCGGCATATAAATACCTAATTCCCAGTCCCGACACAATGGCACCCGCTTCCATGTTCACCATTTTAAGGTAGCGAATGTTCTTTCGCACCTGATTTTGCTCTCGCAGCATGCCAATCTCCCTTCGGATATGGCCTCTGTATTCCTGGGCCAAGCTTCTGGCCTGTTCAAGTGCTCCTGGATCGCGTAGGCACAGTGTCAAGCCCAATCCCGGAACATCTCTGTTGCCGCAAGCGTTGAGCAGCTCTACCATCTCCAGGGAGTTTTCCACCAACTCGTGCTTGAGGCGGATAGCCTCTCCTATGATTGAATCTGCGGCAAAGCTTCCTTGCATAAGTAATTTGAGAGTTATGGCAGTGCATAATTTTGCCAGGTCGCCACCATCCAGGCTCTCTACATTGCCCACTATCTTCAAATCATCTAAAAATTGGCGGGTCTTTTCCGCCTCTCCGGTAAAGTCCAGGAGCGGCTCAATGCAGCTCTGGAAAACTTCTTCCACTGGACCGTCCCTTGACATCTTCAAACCGGCTTTTAGCTCAACGGCCCCGCAAGCGATGGCCTCTTCCAGAATAGTTTTGTTCGCCCCGATCATGCCCTGCCGGTCGCCCATCGCCCCTACCAGTGCCAGGCCGGATAGATCGGCGTTTTCGCCCATGTGGCGCACTACGCAATAGACCGTGCCCGCGGCAGACAGCTCAAAGGCCCCATCTATGCCGAAGAGATGGGGGTTGAGGTGCATACAGTCCAATTTGCCCACGGGCCGGTGATGGTCAAGGACAAAGCACTCTTCTTTTATGCGGGAGATTAGCTCTGGTTTGCCGCTTCCCATATCGCAAAATACTACCGGCCCTTCCAGCCCGGCAAGCACGGACTCGTCCAGCCGATTGAGCAAAGTGGCCTGAAAAGGTATTCCTGCGCGAAGGAGAGCACTACAGATCAGCCCTGCGGATGTGATCCCGTCCGCGTCGTTATGCGAGATCACACGCATGCTGTCACATTGCATTATCGACCTGGCAATAGCCTGCGCGGCTTTGTCCAGCCGCTTCATGAGATGAGAATCTCGGCCGTCTCAGGCGAGTAAGTCCAATCCGGTGCCAATCTGCCGGAATCATGATAGTATTTTACCAATCTGCGGACCTTGTTCTCTGTAAGATGCAGAGATCTCTTGTTGTGGGTGTCTTTCTTGTTAGCCTTGATATGCTTGCGCACGTGAAGAGCTTTTCTCATCAGATTGGTTAGGTCCTCTGGTATTTCAGGCAGGGCTTTGTTCTCCTTTAAGAAGCTGGTAATATTCTTGCCCAAAAGCAGCTTGGTGCTAGGCACTCCGTATTGATCTCGCAAGGTGAGGCCAATGCGGCTGGGAGCCAGTCCGCTCTCATGCAGCTTCATGATTGTCTTTTCTAACTCCTCTTTGGATACATCGGACCATGCGGGTACTTTCGCTGCCACAGGTGGTCTGGATCGGGAGGAGCCCTTTTTTCTGCTGTGCATTTTAGCCATCTTAATAGTCCTCATTAAATTTCATAAAGGCGAAGGTGTAAATGCTCACTGCCAGGTGGGATAAAAAACTTGCGCCGCTCGGCAGGTCGCTGACTGTAGGTAACAGATTTATAGGCATTAGGGTTTTCAAGACCATTGTCATGTTCCCTGAGTATATAAACCAGCTATTTTATCTGGTAGGCGAAGTCGTGGTATTTTTAGTCGTATTGATCTTGATAATGTCGATAATAGTATCTATGCTTGTTCTTTATTCCTTTAAGACAGGTAACTTCTTCGCGGCCCGGTACATGCTTTTAGGTATTGTTCTTCTCGAAAATGTAATAACGGCACTCTTCTGGATTTTCCGCGCCGATGATTCCATAATAGATGATGTGGGTGTGCGGCTTCGTAATTACATAAACAACAAGGAGTATTTGAAGGTTCCATATTCTATGCGGTTCATCTTCATGCCCCAATGCGTTCGCAGCACACAGTGCCCTGCTAAGCTCACGCCGGAGGGCATAAAGTGTGTGGACTGCGGGCGCTGCGGTATTGGTGAGGCCAAGAAATATGCAGAGGGCCTAGGGTACCGTTTCTTCATTGTTCCCGGCTCCAGCTTCATAAAGAGAATAATCAAGAAATATCAGCCGCGAGCTATTGTCGGCGTCGGATGCCACATGGAGATAAAAGAGGGCCTTGATCTCTGCCACCGCTATGGCATACCGGCGCGAGGAGTGCAGCTCTTAAAGGCGGGCTGCGTGGCTACAACACTGGACTGGGAGCAGTTCTACGAGACCATAACTGAAACAGAAAAAGAGCCGCAGATAAAAAATACCTAAAAAAATGTACTAAGTG
>JAQTXY010000235.1 GCA_028688535.1 Methanothrix sp.
GCCGGAGTGCATCTGCTCCTGGGCTGTGCCCATTCCCGTAATCAGCAAGACGATTTTGGCAGAAATTGCCCGGCCAGACAAGGGCATTGCATTGCCGGTGAACGATGTCAAGAGCAGGATGGTCATCGGCCAGGCAGATTACGGCGATGTCTGGAGTAACGTGGACCTGGTGGTGGAGTTTGAACCGGAGAATTGCACGGGCTGCTCTCCTTGCCAGGCAGAAGCGGCGTGCCCCATGCGGGCGATAGAGAGCGACGCAAACAGAGTTTGTCGCAGCGAGGCGTTATGCTTTCACTGCGGCCTGTGTGCCACCGTGTGCCCATCCGCAGTATTTTCGTGCCGCCTGGGGGCCATTCAGCTAAAGACAACCGCAGGCAGTTCCAGGACCATTCCCGTGGTACTGCGTCAATCGGACCGGCTGCGGGCCCAGAGGCTGGCAGAGGAACTGAAGAGCAGGATTATAAAGGGCTCTTTCCGGATGGCAGAGCCGGTCGAGCGCATCTCATGAATCGCTCGATAATCTCCTCTGGCGATAGACTGATAATGGGCACCATGGCATTGCCAGCTTCCACCCTTACTATTACTACTCCCTGGCCTAGAAGTGCTTCGGGCAAATCCTCCGCCCTTTCGACTTCTCGGACATTCTCAATCCCGGCTGCCTTCGCCAGGGCGAAAAGGTCAGTTCCCAAATGAGTGCACGTAGGCTGCGATCCAGTAGAGCCGTAGCAGCAGTTGTCCAGAATCACCAGCAGAAAATTCTGGGGGGCATGATGGGCAATGGTAGCCAGCGTTCCCAGATTCATGAGCACTGACCCATCTCCATCCAGGACCATCACCCGCCTCTCCGGACGAGCCAGGGCCAGGCCCAGGCCGATGGAGGAGGCCTGCCCCATGGAGCCGAGCATGTAGAAATTTTCCGGGCGGTCGTGAACGGCGAAAAGTTCTCTGCTCGGATAGCCTATGTTTCCGATCAGGAGAGCGCCCAGGGCGGATGCTGCCTCTGCCGCCAGGGTGATGGCCTCGATCCTCTTCATTTCGACCTCCAGAAACCGAGATCTAAAAGCACAGCCACAGTTTTTCTCTCTTTTGCGGCCCTTTCCCAGGCACGAGTCACAGTCTCCTCCGCCGCCACCGGATTGGGCGAGCAATGGCTGATGTTCATCGCATCCAGCAAGGGCACGGTGAGCCGACCCATGGGCACCTGACCGATAATCGGCTCGCCCACACCGCCGCGATGGCTTATGATCATGAGCAAAGGAATGCCGTAGAGCATATCAAGCGAGGCGAGAGCATTGATGCAGTTTCCCAGGCCCGAGTTTTGCATTAGTAGAGCCGGCCTGCGGCCCCCCATCCAAGCCCCGGCGCATATTCCTACGCCCTCCTCCTCGCGGGTGACGGGCAGGTGGATGATATTCGGATCCCCCCCGATCATAGCGAGCAGCTCTTGCAGATTGACGCAGGGCACAGAGGTTGCGAAGTTGATTCCGGCGTGCTTCAAGCCACGGTAGACGGTGAGGCTGGGATTCATTTGGAGTCCATTTATCTTGCCAGGCCAAAAAACCTTTCGCAATTTTATCTGTTTTTAGATATTATACAACTCGACAAAAAAATTTAAATCCTGAAAATAACTCAGTACTTAAAATAGGTACATTGAGAAATTTATTTGGGGAGATATTAATGTCGTTTACTCTGATCAAAGGCACCTTCCACGTACTGGGCTATAGTCCTGATGGCGATTCCATCCGGTTCAAGGCCAAAGACCCTGCCCTCTGGAAAAGGCTCTCCGGTCCGGCTGTGGAGCTGAATGCGCGCGGGCACGCACAGCTGCGCATCGAAGCCGTCGACGCTCTGGAAACGCACTACCAGGGCGTCTGCCAGCCGCCGCGGCCCGCGCGCGCAGCCGCCCGCTTCCTCCTCTCTCAACTGGGGATAAATGAAGTCGTCTGGAATGAGTCACACAGCACAGTGATCAAGGCCCAGGATGGCACGGAGGGGTACATCCTCTCTCGCAGCACAGAGAGCAACCGCCGCCCGGTAGCCTTCGTCTTTGCTGGTGATACAGAGGAGAAAGACGGCGCCGAGATCACACTCAATGAGGCGATACTCAAAGAGAGCTACAACTACCGGCTCCTTGCCCAGGGCCTGGCCTATCCCATGTACTACAATGGCCTCTTCTCTGATCTGCGCCTTCCCTTGACTTCAGCCGTTACTTCCGCCCGAGCGGAAGGAAAGGGACTGTGGCCATACGATCGGACCACCAAAGGGTTCTCCGTATCCAGCTTAAAAACCATTACCGAAGAGGTAGCTATATTGCCCAAGCTCTTCCGCCGCATTGTAGATTACATGGGAGAGGGCGGCAAGATCGATGGCTTTAAAGAGCATCTCCAGAAAGGGTGCGAGCCATTGGTTCGGATACAACAGGTCCATTTCACAAGGCTCGATGCCATCGTTGATATGCGAGGAGATAAGGTGAGGCTGGCTGAGGCGCCCGAGAATTTGATATTCATGGACAAGGTGCTCTGCAAGAAGAGCTGATGCTAAAGTTCAACTATTTATCCTAAGAAAACAAATATTATCTCATGCCCATCCTTCGCGAAGATAAGGACCTGAAAGAGGCCCTGACAAGCTGCCGCACCATCTGCGTGGTCGGCATCTCCCCTGATCCCTACAAGCCCAGCTACTTCGTCTCCGATGTCCTGCAAAGCCACGGCTTCAAGCTCTATCTGGTCAATCCCAACTATGCCGGTCGGACCATTCTTGGAGAGAAAGTCTACGCTTGTATGGAGGACATACCGGATGAGATAGACATTATAGATGTATTCCGAAGGCCCTCTGTCGTTCCGGCTCTGGCGGAAGAGGCCAAACAGAAAGGCTTCAAGGTCTTCTGGATGCAGCCGGGAACAGAAAGCCCGGAGGCCATAAAGAAGCTTGATGAAGAAGGATACAAAGTGGTAGCAGGAAGATGTGCCAAGATAGAATCCAGCAGATTGTTGTGATTTAAATTTTTATCGTGAACCTAAAATTCTCTGCCGCCAGGACCTTGTTTAGTATTGTCTCCAGAGACCGACAGAGCTTCTCGCGGCGTTGTTGATCATTGTTGATCTCCGGCTGGTGGAATATATAAACTAGGGCGGTACTGAGAAACTCAACCGTCTCGCTGGGATTTTCCACACACAAACAACCCTTTGCATTTCCTTTGATAACCAGATCGGATAGAATGGGAACTATTCTCTCTACAGTTGCCTTTTCCAGCTTGGCATGCATTACCGCATTTATGTCTTGATGGAGAAAGTCAATGAAGTCATTACGCTGGGATACGAACCCAAGAATTCCGTTAATAGCGGCATTAAGCCTGATCGCCTCATCGACCCCATCATCTGAAACGAGTTCTATAACATTCTGCTCCAGGACTGCAATACTCTTCTCCACAACCGCCTCCAATATATCCTCTTTGGAGCGGAAGTAGTAGTAGAGAGTTCCCTGAGCAATATTAAGCTCCTTGACAATATCACTGATTGCGGTATGCTCATATCCCCGTTCCATGAAGAGACGCTCAGCAGTATCGATCAATTCACGTTTCCGCTCTTCTGGGTCTTTGCTAATTCGTTTCATATATCGCCTTCAGCGCTTGCAGGCACCACTAGAACCGGAATGTGGGCGTGGCGCACCACTTTTTCGGCAACGCTGCCCAGCAGAAACTTTGTAAGACCGCTCTTTCCAATTGTGCCGAGCACAATCAGGTCGAATTCCTTGTCCCGGCAAAGCTTGAGAAGCTCCTCTCCTGGATCGCCTTGTGCAATCGTTCTTTCATAAGCCACCCCTGCGTCACGGGCCTTATCCCCAATCTCCTCCAACGCCTCGCAGCCTTCCTTGAACATAAGTTCCATCAGATTGTCTTTAATTCCGGGCATCGCCGCATAGCCGGGAAGCTGGGCCAGTCTATGCACATCTACGACGTAGACTGCCGTCACTACAGCTCCCGCATTCTTCCCGATGGATATGGCCGTATCCGCAGCCTGCATGCTCGTATCGGAACCATCGGTGGCTATCAATATCTTCTTTTGCATAATTATCAAACCTCGCAAATATTCCCTTTGAGGTCTTTCTTCTCTTGTTCACTGAGCAGGCAGCCGCAAGAGCCTTCCTTGGCCAGGGCGCAATTGCAGGGCTCGATATGAATAGTAACTGTAGTGCCGGGATAGTGCTGCTTAATTGAACAGGTAATCATGTCGGCAATGCGATGTGATTCGTCCACAGACATTGATGGATCGACTCTTATGTGGAACTCTACGAAGCGACTGGACCCAGCTTTTCG
>JAQTXY010000236.1 GCA_028688535.1 Methanothrix sp.
ATTCTCGAAGTAGATGTGCCCAACATCGCTGAATGCGATTTGTGAACCTGACATACGGTTTCCAACCGTCGCACACGATTATTCCCTTGAATCTCCGCGTCAGGACTTCCGTCAGAACCTTCATGCCTCGACTCTTCCGAATCACGAAAAAAGACTCAGATGGTGTGGAAAAGGTCCAGATCCAATGTTTTTCTCCCTGGACATGGATTGACGTTTCATCGACATTAAGGATCGGAGCGCCATGAATCTTGCTTAAAATCGCCTCATATTCCGATTGAACCGCATCAGCAGCGCGACGGGTTAAATCGAGTATCGTAGCAGGACTTATTTTCAGACCGAATAGTCCCATCATTGCGTTGTGGATCTTTCTATGAGTTATTCTATCCTCATATTTTAGCAGTGTCGCCTGCGCAATTACATTGTTTCCGAATTTACCTTCATGTGGACAGCTTGGATCTTTTTCAGCAACTTCCTTTTGGCAACAGGGACACCTGTAATGCGCAATTTTGTATTCAGTAACTATGATTGGCTGAGGTTCAGGGATTTCTTCGATAATCTTCGAATCTATTCGAAAATGAGTGCCAAGATCAGTCCCGCAATCCGGGCAGCGATCCATTGTGACTTCCACTTGTTGATCCGGCATGGCATAAGGTCTTGTTACTCCTTCGTGTCCTATCTTTTGACCAGGCTATCCTTTGTTGTTCTTATCCTGATCTTTTTTGCGATTGCGGCCACGTCTTAGACTTGGTGGAGTATGTGCATTCTCATATTGAGCTAGGCGAGATTCAAGTTCAATAACTTTTGCCTTTAGCAGCTCATTCTCATGCTTTAATTGTTCAACAAGCTCACGAAGCTGCCTGTTAATTTCTCCTTCGTCCATATTCCCAATAAAAGAATATTGCGATTATATTACTTAATTTTTCTGGTCTAAATGAATTTTGATGGAAATTTTAAAAATTTAGGTGAGGGCTAAACACGTACGATTTATTCAGATGATCTAGAGGAAGCTATCTCCTCCGGCGATCTTAGAAGAAATACATTTCTGTAGGGATAGGGTATTTCTATGCCTTCTGCATCGAATCTCTTTTTAATCGATTCCCTAATGTCGCATCCTGTGTCGAAGGCCAATCCCCTATTGGGCACATGAAAGGTCAGCCTGAGATTTACGGCCGAATCTCCCAGCTCAGTGAGGCGGACTATGATTTCCTTATCTTTCAATACATGGGGATGCTTATTGGCCTCCTCAACGATGATGCTTCTGGCCTTGTCGATATCGGATGAGTAGGCGATTCCGAAATTGACCGGCCATATCGTTTCCGGATCTCCGAGACTCCAGTTGACAATATAGTCGCTGCTCATCAAGCTGTTTGGCACTATTATTCTCCTCAGATCCCACGTGCAAATTACCGTATGCCTCAAAGTTAGATCCTCAATATGGCCGTATTCCCCTTTGAAGTCGACATAGTCACCAATGCGAATTGGCTTAAAAATCACCAACAATATCCCCGATATTACATTTGATAATGAGTCTTGAGCAGCAAAGCCTATGGCAAGGCCCGCTACACCCGCACCGGCCAGCATGGCTATGGCCACTCGATTCAAAAATGGTATCTGCAATATGACCATTAGAATTCCAATTGCATATATTGCAGCAACTATCAACCTGCGAGTAAGAGCATGGGATGTTTGGTCGAACTCTTTAGTCATCTTTCCGGTTTCAAAGATTCGCGGGATGTGCTTTTGGAGCAATTCATCTACTATTCTAGCGATAAGAATAGTTGCAAGAAGTATCACCAGTATGGAAATGGCTGTAGAGATAAAATCCCAGATATTTGTTCCAAGAGCCCTTTCAATGTAATTTGCTGAAAAATACTGGGAGATGGATGTTGTATCCGATGCAGGGCTCTGTCCAATCAATTGAGTGGAAATTGCAGGATTCTTTACAACTGGATCAGCCATTAATCTATTTAATCAACCGCAATACTTAAAAGATTTGTGATCAAACAATTCATAAGTGATAGCTCATGATATTCAGATATGATATAAATTTAAAAGGAACAATTCGAAAGGAGAAACGAATATCATTGAGAGGTATCAGATGCTTTTGCATCCTTGCCTTTTTAGCAGTATTGCTTGTATCAAACACCATAACTGCATCAACCTATATTGTTTCGGCAAAGTCAGATGACTATTCCATTCAAAGCGCCATCAATAAGGCAAGAGAAGGAGACAGGATTATAGTAAAGAGTGGAACTTATCCGGAAAGATTGAATATCACAAAAAAATTGATTATTATAGGCGTTGATACTGGAGAAGGATTGCCAGTAGTAGATGCAAGTGAGAAGAGGAGTGCTATAACTTTATTCGTGGATGGCATTTGGCTGGAAGGCTTCACTATTGCAAATTCAGGCAGCTCTTGGCAGGATTCAGGTATCAAAGTCTTCTCAGATAATAATCTAATTCGCAGAAATGTTTTGAATAATAATTCATATGGTATATATTTAAGAGATTCTGCCAATAATAAAATTGAATCCAACACGGCAAAAGGAAATGATGTAGGCATTGCACTCCAATCCTCCAATGATAATATGATACTAAATAATTTTGCTGCAAATAACTCATTTGCAGGATTCTTTTTTGGCAATTCAAGAAATAATACCATTAGAAATAATACAGGTCAGACAAATGCCTGGGTGGGTTTCTTATTCAACGATACCGAAAATAGTTCAATTCAAGGAAATACTGCAACAGGAAATGCAAACGCTGGCATTTGGCTCCTGAATTCCCGATGCAATCAGATAAAAGAAAATAATGTGAGCAATGGCCCTATATTTGGGTTTGTCCTGGATGCTTCAATCAATAATACACTCTCCGGGAATACAGCATACAGAAACCTTGATGGCATCAGCATGGATATATCAAGCAGCAATATTATAATAGGCAATAATGTTAGTAGTAATATGTTTGGTATATATCTGGATAGATCAAACATGAATTTGATCTACCTCAATAATTTTTTGGGGAATGGAAGGCATGTCTATTCGTACAACTCCTCTAATCAATGGAACTTGGATAAATCATGCAACTATCTTTATAAAAGCATGATGAGATATTCAGACCATATAGGAAATTATTGGGATGAATACGAAGGAATTGATGAATATGAATCGGGGATTGGAAAAATTGTTTACTGTAATCAATTCATAATGGATAGAAGTCCCTTAGTCTCCAGAAAGGAATTCTATCAAATAATACCTGCGCTATCTTTTCCTTAACGCGTGGCATGATCCACCGCCCTGCTTTTCGAAATAGTCCTGATGATAATCTTCTGCTGCATAGAAGGTAGAGGCCGGAACGATCTGGGTTGTTGCTTTGTTTATGTAGACTTTGGAGCGATCAAACTCTTCTTTAGATCTCTCTGCCGCTGTTCTTTGCTCCTCGCTATGGTAGAAGATGGCAGAGCGGTATTGCGTTCCCACATCCGGACCCTGGCGATTTGGTGTGGTGGGATCATGCATCCTCCAGAAGAGAGAGAGCAGCTCCTCGTAGGATACTATCTTCGCATCGAACAAAATCTGCACCGCCTCGGCATGACCGGTAATGCCTGTGCAAACCTGGCGGTAGGTTGGATCAGGATAGGTTCCGCCGGTATAGCCCACCGTCGTCTGCACCACTCCTTTGACCTTCTGGAAGAGAGATTCTACGCCCCAGAAACATCCGGCGGCAAAGGTAGCAGTCTGAAGATCTGGATTGGCCTCTTGCACATCATCAGATCTCTCGAATAACTTTGCATATTCGCCATAACCCTCTTTTTCCAGATCCTCAGCCGGAATAAAACGAAGCGATGCGGAGTTGATGCAGTAGCGTTGACCAGTGGGAGCTGGGCCGTCATCGAATACATGACCCAGATGCGAATTTGCGTTCTTGCTGCGCACCTCCACCCTGTCCATGCCGTGGCTATTATCTGCTTTGCTGACAATATTTTCATCCTCCAAAGGCCTGGTAAAGCTGGGCCAGCCGGATCCTGAATCGAATTTATCCAGTGAGCAAAATAGCGGCTCGCCTGATACCACATCCACATAGATGCCTGCTTTTTTGTTGTTCCAGAATTCGTTCTGGAAAGGCGGTTCGGTTCCGCATTGCTGGGTGACATGAAACTGAAGCGGGGTCAAATTCTTTTTGCTATTGCTATTGTTCTTGCTATCGCATTTGCTCTTGCTCTTGGAATCTTCCTGGGTCATTCATATACCTCTTCCTGCAGCGACACTCATTATGGAAATGAACCGAAAGCCCG
>JAQTXY010000237.1 GCA_028688535.1 Methanothrix sp.
TCAAGAAGAATCGTTATGCTTAATTGCTCTTCTTAGTTCTTATATCTTTTTAATCATATGATAGCACACGATCTCATAGAGGACACGACTCAGTCAAATCTATATGAGTACATTGCTCGTGCAAAAACTTCCGGAACTTTTTTTGGAAGAATGCACCGCATAATACACCTGAAATAAAGACATTTTATGCAGGTGAAAAAAAGGTTATATCGACTACACAACATTGTAATCCATGGTAATCGGTGATAGTTGATGGTCCTATAGTTGCACCTTATACTTGAATAGGTTTCCGCAATTCAAGTAACTATTTGGACTGGGACTTTCGAGTTGCGAATGACTTTTTCTGCAACACTTCCTACAAGAAACTTTGGCATTCCTGTAAGGCCCATCCTACCCAGGATGATTAGATCCATATCGCCACCAAGCCTTATAATCTCCTCTGCGGGATGACCCTCAACGATTTTTTTCTCAAACGGTATTGAAGCCAATTTAGCGTCCTCTTCGGCCAGACGTATCGCGGTTTCACCTTCCCTCATGACCTCGCTCTTGATGCCTTCCATAACCGCATCTGCTATATTATAGCTCACTTCGCCCATAAAGTACCTGCGAGGATCTGCTACGAATAATGCTGTAACTTTTCCGCCAAAGTTTTTGGCTACCTCAATACCAGCTTTCACAGCTCTCTTGCTATTTTCCGATCCATCGGTCGCAACCAATATCTTTTTGAACAAGAGAATCACCTCATTATTAGATAACATTATTTGCTTATGAACTTTTCCCAGAAATACCAGAAATAGAAGAAATATAGCCAGCCGAGTCAATCATCTCCCTTAATTCACATCCCGTGTATTTAGGTATGGTGAAATAGCAGCTGTATCTCGCGCAAAATTTCTCCTCTTATCCCAAATCATTCTCAGGGGTTGAGATGAGTCGAAACGTTCCCCTGGCAGCTTTTCTTTAATAATTCATCCCGATCCCTCCTCTGGATGGGAGCCTGCCTTTGAGGTGCCTCCTGGAACGAATGGAAGCTTTATTTTTGTCATGTCTATCCGGTTGAAGAGATAGACCTTTAGGTAATCAGTGATTACGAACGCAATCAAAGCATAAACCCATATAAATCCAGCTAATTTCCATCCAATGGGGTTCATTAACACGCCATAAACAGCAAGCAGAGTAGCTAACATCTTTGTGAGGATTGCGGACCAGAACAGAAGACTGGATGGATAGGGTGCTTCCCAGAAGTGATACCTCCCGGTCCTGGTTAGAAAGATGGTAAGATGGCCAGCTACTGCTAGCTTAAGGAACATGAAGGTCTGGATAGTGGTTCTATCAAAATGCAGCACGCTTTCTGCCAGGAAGAAAAGCAAAAAGCTGGCTACTACGCCAACGATGCCTAAATAGGTGGCCAGGGCCAGTACTTCGCCCATATTCCAGCGAACTGGTCTCTTGGCTATCTTAACAAAGTCATAAGCGATGGTCATTATGGGCGCATCGTTTAGCAGGGCTATAAGAACGATCATTACCGCCGTCACAGGATAGAAATTGAAAATGAGGATTGATAATGTCAAAAATATAAGCACTCTTATGGTTTCTGCAATACGATAAATCGCATAGTTATTCATGCGCTGGAATATCTTTCGACTCTCCTCGATTGCATCAATTATAACTGAAATTCCAGGTCGCGTAAACACGATATCGGCTGCCGATTTTGCGGCATCGGTTGCTCCAGCGACAGCGATACCGGCATCAGCTTTCTTCAAGGCAGGCGCATCATTGACCCCATCGCCAGTCATGCCGACGATATGCCCTGCAGCCTGCAACAGCTCGACAATCTTGTATTTGTGTTCCGGGAATACCTGGGCAAATCCGTCTACTTTCTCAATTATCTCCCTGGCTTTATCATCGGGCTCTTCGATGAAAGCAGAAGCTGGAATTATATTTGATCCCAGGTTGACTCGATGCGCTATCTCTTTGGCTATGGCCACGTGGTCACCTGTGACCATCTTAACCTTTACTCCCATCTCATTGGCAGTCTTTATGGTATCTGCCGAATCTTCCCTGGGAGGATCATAAAGGGCTATGAGGCCGACATAATGCCAGACTCCATTCTGATCAGTTCTGGCGACTCCCAGAGATCGGAAGCCTTTGGAAGCGAAGGCATCAACGATTTCATCGATCTCGGAACTTATTTTATTCTTGTTTTCTGCAAGAGATAGAATTACCTGCGGCGCTCCCTTTGCCACCTGGAAGCTGTTTCCCATCGAGTCATCAATTCTAGCCTCCGTTTTCTTGGAAACCGGGTCAAATGGTTCAAAGGCAACGGACTTGTATCGAGGCAGGTCTTCGGCAATTTTTCCGGATTCTTTCGCATGGATGATGATGGCATTGTCAATGGCATCGCTTCCTTCTTCGCTCGATGCTAAAGTACCGATCAGCAGCACATCTTCATCTTTGAAGCCGCTCAATGGCTTCACTTCTCCAACTGTAAGATCATTTTTGGTCAGAGTCCCGGTCTTATCTGCGCAGAGAATGTCAACTCCCGCCATCTCTTCGATGGAGACTAATTTGCTGACAATAGCTTCTTTTTTTGCCAGAGCGGTAGCTCCTACCGCCATAGTCACGGTGAGCACCGCCGGGAGAGCTGCAGGAATTGCTGCTACAATCAGGACCAAAGCAAACTGCAAGGTAATCAGGAGTGATTCATGTCGATAGTATGCAGCGAAAATGACAATTGAAACTAAAATAACGGCCATTACGATAAGGTAATCTCCGATCTTTATGACCGCTTTCTGAAAATGGCTTTGGGTTTTTGCCTCCTCAACTAGCTTGGCGGTTCTGCCAAAGTATGTTTTCATTCCGGTGGCGATTACCAGCCCATCCATCTCTCCCTGTCGGATAACCGACCCGGAGTAGGCAACATCACCTAATTTTTTCTCAACTGGAAGCGACTCGCCTGTTAAGGCGGACTCATCTATCTGGAGATAATTCCCTCCGATCAGCTTGATGTCTGCGGGAACAATGACACCCAGGCGGACGTGTACCACATCACCTGGCACCAAATCACTAGATTTTGCATCTATCCATTTGCCGTCTCTTCGTACCCTTGCTTTCAAGGCCAGTCTTTGTTTTAATAGTTCTATGGCGTTTTCGGCCTTGTGTTCCTGCCAGAATCCAACTACCCCATTCATGAGTAAGAGCACGAATATGATCCAAAAATCGTCCCAACGACCCAGGATGGCAGATAGCGCAGCCGCTACTTCTATCATCCATGGAATGGGGCCCCAAAAGTATCTTAAAAATTTGATTATTGGATTTACTTTCTTTTCAGCAATTTCGTTGGGGCCATATTGCTCTAGCCTTGATGCAGCTTCTGAAGAAGAAAGCCCTTCATTGCTTGAAGATAGCTGGCTCATCAGTTCTGAGATAGATTCACTACTCGCCTCACCAATGTTGATGCTGCTAATATCCATCGCCATTTCATATATTTGGTTTCTCCCTTATATCAAACTGTTGATTATCAGCTTACACAGGATCAAAGTCTTGCTTATTAATAAAATATTTCTATACGATATTTTATAAAGTATGCTCGCGATTTTCCTTGCTCCCAGGAAAGCGGGTCGTGAGTAACTAACCAGTTGGTATTTTGTGATATGGAAACGTTAGAAGTTGCTCTATTGACCATACGCGATCTATGAGTCCTGCATGCTTTGCAGGACAATCGTAGGATGTTTTGCCGGTCTTCGTTTTATATTTCAGGGATCGATGAGTTCTGAAAAAATTATAGTAAGCAATGTAGAGGGTCATCTGATTATCCAATTCTTCCGTCTTTTTGGAGAATCCAATGGTCTTCCTCGAAATGCGATTGTTATCCTGCCTTAGAGTGAGATTTTGCCGTTCGATGTAGCTGGTTGAGATCGACTTGGGATCGATATCATTTCCAAAAACGATCTTCTTGACAATCTTTTTGAGATAAGATCCAGATCTCTCCTTTATGATTTGTGCGTATTTTAATAACGCGTTAGATATTAATCTTGGTGATCTGGGTCGTCCCCTCTTTCCAGTCGGCGGATATTTGATGATCTCAAAATATTGGTTTAATAGAGCTTTTTTATAAAATTTTAAGCCATCTGTAACAAAAAGCGGAATTGAATCAAGGCGTCTTGAAGTTTTAGCCACAAGTTGATTCGCAGTCTCCTGTGTTCTTGGTCCCACACAATGCGCTAATAGCAACCGGGATTCACAAGCCATGCTCAGCCAGATCCATGTACCTTC
>JAQTXY010000238.1 GCA_028688535.1 Methanothrix sp.
CGCTCTGCTGGTTGTTATAGAAGAAGGTCATCGAGCCGTCGCCTGGATCAGGCATGTCCGGAACGTTACGCATGCTGACACCTTTGGGGTAAGATGTGGTCTCTCCAGCAGGAGTTATCCACTGGTGAGGCGTCCCATCGCTAATCCATGGGACATAACCGCCGTGCAGATGTACTGTGGCACGATTCTGGGTATACAGCTCCATGATATGGCCTATGGTCACGACTGCCGGTGCCGGATTGGTCTTGAGCTGTATCTGGAATTTATTCGCAGTCAAACCGGTGCCCAGCACGCGATACTCTCCATTGTAAGCATCCGGTGCAAAGCCGTGCAACATGATCAATTGCCCTTGCGCGAGGTTATGAGGGGCCATAGTCATGACCTCAACCACCGCTCCGCCCACTGGCGTCACCGTATTGGCCATAATCATATCGGGACCCATTCCAGCACCCATAACGGTTGTGTCCACCGGCAGGAATAAATCGCCGCCCTCCCCTTTGGGAAGAAGGTTATAGAATTTGATGCGCACCGGACGGTCCCGCTGGGAGACTATGATGGGACCCATGTACTGAGGATTTGTGACAGCTATTGCCGGAGTGCTGTCGGGCTTCAAGATGGGATTGCCGTTGACATCCAGCAATGCAACGCCTGCACCCGGGATTTCCGGCGTATCCAGTTGCACATAGCCCCTCAGCCTGGTCGCGGGAAGAACCGTATGCATCTTCTGGCTGTACTCAACCAATGCGATCTCATAATAATCACACCCCAAGAGCGTGATCGCGGTGATGACGCCGCCTACCACCGTTGCCTTTCCTATGGCATGGGTCGTAGCCCCGCCGCCTCTGAAGGTAATGGTCGGGTTGGCAGAATATCCGCTCCCACCACTGTTGATGGTGACACTGGAAACTGTATCACCCGTCAAATGGGCAGTGGCTGCAGCACCTGTGCCGGTCCCATCAGTGATCTCAATTGTAGGAGCCGATGTGTAGCCTTTTCCACCAGGTGGATATGTTACCTGATCAGGAGTGGCCTGAACAAGATTAGGTAGCGTATCAACGAATTTTCTAATTCCGCCGGTTAGAGTGCCACCTAATGTTGCTGTAGCGGTTGCGCCAGTGCCCGGACCGGATGAATCAATGATGGTTGCTATGGGTCCAGTGTAACCACTGCCTGGTGTATTTACTGTGATGCCTGTAAGAACACCACCCGTAACCGTTGCGGTAGCCGCAGCACCTGAGCCAGTACCATACACGTCTGAAATTACAACAGTGGGATTGACATAACCGCTGCCTCCATTTGTCAGAGTGATACTGGCAATAGAACCAGTAGGCATGGGGCTGTTGGCATAGTTGGTATAGGGGCCGAAGTAGTGAGGAATCCCGCCAGGGTCAAACAGTGGCGCTACTGTGGGCGCTGTGCCGGGTGCAGCCTCACGAGCCAGGGCCATAGCTTCTTCATGAGCTGCTTTGTAGCGTTGTGCAGCAGCTTTCCTCTCCGCAGGCAATTGCATTCTCATCTTGATATATTGCCGTGCATCGAAGGTGACATTTTCATTTTGAGTTGAGCTATCCGATGAATTGAGAGCTATGCTGTTTAATTCAATGCTCTCATTGGCAGCGCTGCCATTAAAAGACAATATGGCAAGCAGCATTCCTATTAAAGCCAATATTGCAGTAGTTTCAAGAAAAGAAAACCTCTCTTTGAATTTGCATTTGGCCGATTTATTCCGAAAGTCCATATCAATCCTCCAACTTAGATCTAATTATTCTCAAGTCATTCCTGCCCATAGAATCAATAAATTAACATTAATTAGCCTTTGATACACCTCACCTTCGTTGAATAGTAGACATATAAACTAAATATCTTTTAGAAGTATTTAAATATGTAAGAAAGAAACATCCTAAAGACGGTATTTTATCAATAGCGAATGTCAGATAGCGCAGAACTTAATGCAAGAGCAAAACATAACTAAAAAAAGGGAAAAACAAATGCAGAGAATTGGAAATATAATGAAAAAATGGTATAATCTACATAAAAAATACAATCGCGATTAGCTACCAGAATGCTGCCCCCGCCGTTCACCGGCTTTCCTCTCAAAAATCGAAGAGCGACCTCTGCCCATCTTTTTTGCCTTCCGACCTGGCTGCTTGCGCCAGCCCAACCACCCCGTACTTGCCACCGCCACCGGGTTGCACCTTTACCCTGCCCATGCGAAAGTTTTGGATGGCTTCGATTACTCTTGGCTCAGCCTTCAACTCAGCAAGATCAGCCTCCATTAAAACCTCAATCTCCGTCAGAGACCCGGTCAGCTCGCTCCAGCTTTTTTGCACGCCGGCGGTCGTGACGCTTTTGTGACCCAGAGCCAGAGCAATGATCTCAGCCAGAGGAATAATATGCAGGTAAGGCGGCCGGTGCAAAGGGTGCACGGGCTCTTCATAATCGGCCAGAAGATTAACCCGGTCAGCCACTCCCAGCTTGATTCTTCCCCCGCAATCAGGGCAGCGTCCCATCAGTTCATCCTTTTGGGCCAGGGAGTACTGCCGATAGCATCGTGTGCATGCCGTTCGATTGTACTTTCCTTCCTCGGGAAAGAGGCCCACATTCTTTATGGGACGCCGTCCCCCCTCACGTTTGATGGCAAGGATGAGATCCTGATAGCTGAAAGAAGCAAGCTCCATCTGATTGAATTCCCGGGCCAGCTTATTGGAGCGGGGCGAATGAGCATCGGAGTTGGAGAGAAAGGTCCGGGTGGACAGATCGGCAATCCGGTCTGCATAGTCCGTGTCCGCAGAGAGGCCCAATTCAATGAACCGGATCTGCTGCGCCTTCTCCTGGTAACATTCTGCTATTGAGCCAAAGTAGGCAAAGATGCCAGTCCAAGGTGTGAAGGCGTGGGCAGGTCCCAGCAGGCCGCCCGCCTCAAGAGCATAATCGGCAATTTCTGATCCGCTCAAATGAAGCCGTGGCCTGCCATCGCTCGACAGGTTCGCACAGTGGGGAGCAAAGGCCTCCTGCAGCTGCTCTGCCTGGGCAATATCAGGCAGAAAGATAAGATGATGAACGCGACTCTTATCCTCCACCTCCACGCTGAGGACAAAATATGTATCGCCCAGGAGAAAGAGCCCGTCGTCCTTCGGAAGCTTCTTTATGGCATCCAGCCATAGAGGATGAAGGCAGTCCCCTGTGGCTACAATCTTCACACCTTTTCGCGCTGCCTCTCTGGCAATCTCCGGCAGCTGCATATCAGCGGAGACGGCCATCGAGTACTTGGAATGGATATGAAGATCAAGATTTACAAGCATCTTTTTTCATTCACTATGCAGGGATAAACCCTTTATGCTTGACCATATATTTTAAGGACCGTGCAAGAGAACCTGAGAGATCTGCTGCAATGCTTTGCCAGAGGGGAGATGGACCTGGAAGAGGCTTTGCGGCGCATCAAACGCCACAGCTTCCTGGCAGTAGGAGATGTGGCAAAGCTGGATATCTGCCGGGCTGATCGCATCGGCATTCCAGAGGCCATTCTCGCCGAAGGGAAGGATAAAACAGATCTTGTGGCCATCTCCCTGGCTCACCTGCAGGCTACCGGCAGTGTGATCATCACTCGTGTCTCGCCGCAGCAGCTAGAGCTCCTGCAGTGCGCAAAACTGCCCGAGGGAAGCAGGTTGGAGCACAACCCGAAGGCCAGGACAGTGGTCATTCGCTCTGCGCCGGTGCAGGCTAAAAGAGGAACGGTGGGCATCCTGGCAGCAGGCACTGCCGACATGCCGGTCGCTGAGGAGGCACGCGTTGTGGCAGAGGAGATGGGATGCAATGTTATCTCAGAGTACGACGTAGGAGTGGCTGGCATTCACAGGCTCTTTCCCTGCCTGGAGAGGATGGCAGATGTCGATGCCTTTGTGGTGGCAGCCGGACGGGAAGGGACGCTTCCGGCAGTTGTGGCTGGACTGGTAGAAGCTCCGGTAATTGGCTTGCCGGTTTCCACAGGCTATGGTCTGGGGGGGTGCGGCCAGGCAGCCCTTTACTCCATGCTGCAGTCCTGCTCCGTACTCACCGTAGTCAATATAGATGCAGGCTTTGTAGCTGGCGCCTATGCGGCAAAGATTGCCAGACAAAAAGCATATGGACAAAAACAGTCATAAATTATTGCCAGAAAAGTATTTATACGATCAACAGATTCTTAAGACAAGAGCGGGTATACACATCTTTTTCACTAACCCCCACTCCCCTACCCGCTCCTCAATTATTAGTCATTTTAAAATAAAT
>JAQTXY010000239.1 GCA_028688535.1 Methanothrix sp.
TGGCATCATGGGCTAGGCAAAACTCGCAGCATTTGCCGCATCGTGCACACTCTCCGTGCCTCTTAACCCTCCACTCCAAGACCTGCTTATTCTTAAGGTACCAGACAACCCGTCTTCTAATCCATCCTTCTAACATAGAAAAACCCGCTGATGAGCCTGACGATAATGCAATTATTTGAGCAATGATTTAGCTCGGCAAGTCCAAGCCACGGAAACGGTTAAAAAGATTACGGGCCGCAGGCTCACAGCAACCTTGGTCTTGTCCATAGGTTTATTTAAATGCAAAGAGATATGAAACAAAATCATTTCAGGTGATGCAAGAATGAAGAGCCTTAAAGGCACTAAGACAGAGAAGAATCTGATGACAGCATTTGCAGGAGAATCACAGGCCCGAAATAGGTATTCATATTTTGCCTCTCAGGCAAAAAAAGAGGGCTTCGAGCAGATTGCCGCTATATTCCTGGACACTGCCGACAATGAAAAGGAGCACGCAAAAGTTCTTTTCAAGCTGCTGGAGGGCGGGGAGGCTGAAGTTTCTGCGAATTTTCCTGCAGGAGTTATTGCAGATACCAGCGCAAATCTGCTGGGCGCTGCAAAAGGCGAACGATTTGAATACTCTGAAATGTATCCATCCTTTGCAAAGATCGCCCAGTCTGAGGGCTTTCCTGAGATTGCTGCCACCTTCCTCAACATTGCGGTCGCCGAACGAGGGCACGAAAGAAGATATCTAACCCTGAAAAAGAACCTTGATGAGAAAGCGACCTTCAAGAGAGAAGGCAAGGTGGTCTGGAGATGCCGCAATTGTGGATATATGCATGAGGGCAACGCGGCTCCAGACGAGTGTCCTGCCTGCAAGCACGAGCAGGCATACTTTGAGGTCTTTGGAGAGGTTTATTAGAAAGATTTCAATATGCAGAGCAGACAAAATAGTCTGCTGAGATTTTTGTTTTCTAAAAGCACAGCGTATTTATGTTAGTGCACGGATGCCAGATGCGGGGAATGGAATGAGACGAATGATATTGATCATCGCAGTGTTTATAACTCTGGTTCTCTTAGCGCAATGCAAATCATTAGTCGATCTAGGAGGCAAGGAAGCAAATTTGATATTTGGCAAATTGACAAACAATTCGACCCCCAATTCATCGATCAACCTCTCGCAGAACGGTTCGGTTCTGTCTCTTGGTGGAGAGGAAGGAAACTCAATGATGCAAGATTTGGCAAATGCCTCAAAAAATCTGTCTGATTGGGGTTCTGAGCCCCCTAAGGCACCAATGCCTCCCACATATGATCCAAAGCTGGCAAATACTATAGCGGTATTAAAAGCAAACCATGGATTTTGAGGAGATTTAGATGAAAGCTTCATTGCTCGCAATTATCTGCATATGCGTCGCCTTAGTATGCATACCGCTATCAGGTGGATTTCAAAGCGTGGGCGAGGACTTTGGGACTTCATGGCTGGAAAAGTACGGGACAAAGCCGATCAGCACCCTGGAAATTGCCAATAGCCTATGGAACTGGGGCAGTGCACCCAAAGGATTCGGACTGCATAATGGTGTCCTCTACCCGCCGGGAACTGAGCCTCAATGGTACTATCCAACCAGCTATTCGGACTACACTCCGATCATCATAAATCGGACGGATTCACGCAATTTTGGATCGCAAAATGACTTAAACGTAGATCCCTGGCTTCTCTCCCAGCTCTCGGGAAGGCCTGTGGTTCTGGTTAAAGAGCCGAAGGGCACTCTATTTTAAATATTTTTATCCATGAAGATAATTCAGATATCTCCTTATTTCCCGCCCCATGTAGGAGGAGTTGAGTATCATGTAAAGGAGCTGGCCGATGGCCTCGCCAGGAGGGGGCATCAGGTCAGCGTTGCCTCGTCTTGTGGAAGATGGACCGGAGAGATGGTTAGCATACCAAGCATTAACTTATTTTATTCTCCAATACCGATTAAATTGCCTAAATTTCAGGCGGATGTCTATCATAGCCATATCCCAAGCCCACTCTTTGCGTTCATGTTTCGCAGTGCAACGCCACATATTGTCACTTATCACAATGATGTGGTGATTCCGGGAAGGGTAAATGGGCATTTGATGCCCCGCTCTTTTGCTGCATCTTTAGAGAAGATAAATGAGCGGATGGTCCGGCCGGTTCTGGAGGAGGCAGAGATCGTAATAGCCACCACAAAGAGCTATGCATTGACCTCACCTGTTCTAAAGGACTATCAGCACAAGCTGAGAATTGTGCCCAATGCGGTGAATGTCTCTCTTTATCCACAAGTTCGAAAGAAAGAGAATTATGTGCTTTATGCAGGCAGAATGCTCAGTTATAAAGGAGTGGAGACTCTGCTCTTTGCCATGAGCGAGGTGCAAAAGAGGGCAGATCTGGAGCTACTGCTGGTAGGTGATGGCTATGACCGCAGCCGTTTAGAGGAATTGGCAAGACGGTTGCATCTTCGGGCAAAGTTCACAGGGAGGTTGGAGCGAAGCATGTTTATAGATACAATCTCCCGAGCAGAAATGCTTATCTTGCCCACCCAAAACCGTCTGGAGGCATTCGGCATCGTTCTCCTGGAAGCCATGGCCTGCGAGACGCCGGTTCTCGCTTTTGACACTCCAGGAGTTAGCGAGGTGGCAGAAAATGGTGGTATGATCTACTCCAGTACGCAGGAACTGTGCGAGCTTATCCTGGATCTTCATGAAAACGAGCTGCAAAGAGCGCGTCTCGGCGCTAAGGGCAGGAGAGCTGTAGAGGAGAATTTCTCCTGGAAGAGGGCGCTTGATTGTATGGAAGCGATCTATCAAGAGGTTGCCTGAAGAGAAAATCGGCTACTCAAGAGAGGGAATTTGAGATTTCAGCTTAAGGATGAAAGAGTAAAGGCCGCACTGTTGGCAGTGTTCATGAGCCTGGCTGCAATTATTCTCATATTAAAATTTACAGACACTAATTTAAGCTGGAAGATGCTCACCATAGTTCAGGGGCGCTTTCTGATCCTGGGGCTTGTCTTGCATGCTTTCTCCTGGGTCTTTTATGCCGTCAGGCTCAAGCTCTTGGCCTCCCTCGCCGGGCATGAAATAAGTTTTCGCCTCTCGCTTATCTCGACACTGGCCTCAAATTTTCTTGCGGCCCTCACTCCTTCTTCCGCCGGAGGGGAGCCTTTGCGCATCAAGATCCTGGCAGACGACGGCATGAGCTACGGCAGCGCTACAGCTGTAGCTGTGGGCGAGCGACTGCTGGACAGCATTTTCTTCGTCTCATCCCTGGCTTTATTTCTTATTTTCTCCGACTTTTTGACCGGTTTTGGCCTGAAGATCGGGGCATTCTTCGTTGTACTTCTCTTTGTGATCCTGACCTTTCTCTGGCAGCTTGTCAACAGGCCGGAGAGAATTGCCGGATTTCTGCTCTGGCTGAAAAAGAAGACCGGCAACAGACCCATTATCTTTTCTTAGAGCGAGAGATATGGCTCTTTCGCGAAGCGGGCATTCAGCTTGCTAGGGAGACATTGCGACGCACGCCGGTGATGGCAGGTCTTACCGCACTCATCTGGATGTGTGATTTCCTGGTCCCATCCGCCCTATTAATCGGCATGGGGGCAGAGCCGAAATTCCTTCTCTCCATTACATCCCAAATTATCCTGGCCATAATTGCTATCCTGCCTCTGACACCGGGCGGCAGCGGTGTGGCCGAGCTATCCATGAGCTATCTCTACTCCATGTTTGTGTCGCCTGCGCTGCTGGGGCCCCTGGTCATCCTCTGGCGCGTCGTTACCTACTTCTCCAACATTGTGGTAGGAGCTGCCTTTGCCGGAGCTTCCATCAACTGCATGAAGAAGAAATAATTTTATTAATTTTATGAATTATCATGTCGAAAATTTATTTATACTTATAACGGAAATGTCTTTTGATGATTGGTGCTTTCTATGAAGAAGATGATTAAGAACGTTAATTTCCTAATAGCTTTTCTTCTGGCATCCTCGATTTTGTTCCCATTGTCTTATGGGCAGCCTGCTTTGATTTCAAGTGATAATGTTGCATGGTCGTTTTATCCTGAAGATGGGTATATGGTTTATTGCAGGGATATCGTTCAAAGGAGAAACATGCCTATTTATATAGATATAGGTAATTTGTTTGGAGATAGTTTTAAATTTGGATAGAAACAGAAGGCAAATTATGATGGCATTTTCGGAAACATGAAATTAACTACTAAT
>JAQTXY010000240.1 GCA_028688535.1 Methanothrix sp.
GGTTTATGGCCCATGAACTTCGCCAGGGCCGGGCACCTGCTAATATTATGAACTATATGAAAAATATTAAAGATGGCCAGATCATCCATATGGCCGCAAAACCCGGGCGAAACGATCCCTGTCCATGTGGCAGCGGACTGAAGTACAAAAAGTGCCACGGCCAGGCGGGATAAAAACAGGTAGCGTGCCGAGTTTTCAGTTAAATTTCAATTTCACTTTAGGTAGCGTCTTATACTTGCAGAGATGATTGTAGTTGAGGAAAGAAATGGAACAATGCATTTTTTGTGGCAGTTTTAAAGCTGCAGGACGGTTTGTAGTCCCTGGTAAATGGATATGTAGTTCGTGTGTAACTCGTTTTGAAGAGCCGTTGGACTGGAATCCAGTGGGCTGCTCTGCATAAGGCGCGCGCCGTGCTGAATACACGCATCCCCCGAGAGGGGGAGGCCTTTATGATCGTTATAATCATGCAGATGCAATAGATCCATATGTCAACGTCAACGATAATTGGCCGCGATGGTCGCCTGATATGGGACAATTTCCCATTATCCCTGAAGTATTGGATGATAGAGTGGACCAAACCGGATGATGGAAAAGAGTGCTGGCATGGTAAAGCGATTATCTCTCAGACAGACCTTCGTGCCATGATGCAAGTGCAAGCAAAGTCTAGGCCCATTCCAATAGACGAGCCTATCTTGGCAGAATTTCGCAAGGGCAAAAAGGTCTACAGCGGCCCGATTATTATCTCCTCATCTCCAGATCCCATCGACTCTAATCCGGTTATCAATTTCACAGGCACCGGCAAACTGGAGCTAAAAGATATGATCGCCTGATTACTGGCCGATTTCTTCTCGGCCCAGCAGGCTTAACCCTCGGGATCTCGAAGCATCATGCGCATTTCATAGACCCCGTCCTCACTTCTCTTTTCCGTATCAAATCCCATATTCTTAAAGAGATTGAGCATCGACTTATTTTCAACCAAGACCTCGGCAGTGAAACACAACAAGCCTCGCCGTCTGGCCAGGCGAGTGAGATAGGTGAGCAGATCGTGGCCTATGCCCATATTTTGATATTCATCCTTTACTACCAGAGCAACCTCAGCAGTATGCATCATCTTATTTATCTCATATTGTCCAATGGCGGCGATAGTTTCCCTGCTATCGCCCTCAACAATGGCCAGGATCATCATACGATTAGCATAGTCCACTATCCCGAAATCTTGTAACCGCTCATGGGGCATATCCATCCGAACTGACATGAACCTCTTGTACATGCTCTCATTGGAAAGGGCATAGAAAAAATCCTTCATCAAGGGCTCGTCTCCGATCTTGACCGGCCTGAGAAGAATGTGCAGCCCGCTCCTGGTTGTCCTGAATGTCTCTAGAGCCTCCGGATACACTCCATTCGGCCCGGAAACGAACGCTTGATCCTTGTAGATGAGCAGAAGCTTCCTGGCTTCATCGATGAGCCAGGGCCGAAATTTGGGATGAGCAATAGCAATAAGATCCATGGCGCGTTCCCTGATGTTCTTGCCGTGCAGATATGCTATGCCGTACTCAGTTACTACATAATGCACATCTCCTCTGGTAAAGGTCACACCCGTCCCCTCACGCAAGGAGGGCACTATCCGGGAAATGGAGTCGTTGATGGCAGTTGAAGGGAGGGCCAAAATGCTCTTGCCGCCCGGCGCAAGCGCTGCACCTCTCATGAAATCCGCCTGACCACCGATGCCGAAGTAGAATGTCCCGGCCAGAGATTCTGCCGTGGCCTGACCGGTTAAATCAATCTCCATGGCGCTGTTGATGGCCGTCATCAGCTTGTTCTTGGCAATGATCAATGGATTGTTAACATAATCGATGGTCTTAAATGAGACTGTCGGATTCTCATCCAGAAACTCGTAAGTCTCCTTTTTGCCCATGCAATAGGAGGCAACCGTCTTTCCCGTATCAATGGACTTCTTACTGTTATCAACCACACCTTTTTGCATCAAATCAATAATGCCGTCACTTAAGAGCTCAGTGTGTACCCCGAGATGCTTTTTCTCACCCAGATATGAGACCGCAGCATTGGGTATGATGCCATAGCCAACCTGCAGTGTTGATTCGTCCTCGATGATCCGGGCAACATATTTGCCAATCGCTTTGATGCTGTCCCCCGGATCTTCTACCATATATTCCAGCAATGGTTCATCGTGAGGAATAATGAAATCTACGTCTTTTATATTTATGAAGCCGTCACCCTGGGTACGAGGCATATGGGTGTTTATCTGGGCTACGATCAGCGATGCCTTCTGAGTGGCAGCCTTCACGATATCAACGCTTATTCCCAGGCTCATATATCCGTGTTTATCGGGAGGAGAGGTTTGGATTAACGCTACATCTATTGGTATTATCTCTCTTCGAAAGAGGCCGGGAACAGCGGAAAGTGATATCGGCGTGTAGTCTGCTGCACCTCTATTGATCGCATTTCTCGTGCCTTCGCTTATGAAGAATGAATCGATCCGGAAGTTGTCGCTAAATTTTTCATCCATGTAGGGAGCAGCGCCCACTGTCCATACGTGAATGATCTCGATACCAAAAAACGCTTTGGGATTGCTGCTGACATAGTTAACCAGAGCCCAAGCCAGATATTGGGGTTCACCACAGCCTGTACCTATGAAGATTTTATCGCCTGCATGAATATGGCCGAATATCTCTTCGTCTGTGGCGAACTTCTCAGGCCAGGCCTTCCTTAAATCTTCTAACTGATTGCAGATCTCCATTGTCTCCACCGGGCATCAACTTTGCGGATCGCAGGGCCAAATTGGACTTTCCGCAAAATCAATCGAGGAAAGCCTGGTTCTTTTAGGCAAGTTAATATGATATCTTTGATATAAATGGTTTTGCATCGAAAAAGCCATTAAGACTGGCCATAGGGATGGATGCGGAGTGATTTACTCCGGATATTTTTTCTTAGCCCATCTGTCATTCGGTCCTATCAGAGCTCAAGCGTGAGTACGAGCCTCATCTGTGTGCCCCTATTGGGAATGGTGTTCCAGTAGCATCCTTTTTTTATCGTCTCGGCATGAGATTCGTCCAGAAACTCATAGGCTTCGTAGCCAGTTCTCTGCATGCTCATTCTGTCGAAGAGCCTTAAGAGCTCGGGATAATCCTGATACAGAGAAGAGCTTCTGTTGAACAATGCCTGGGTGGGATCGGTGTCGAACAGAATTGTTGCATCATCTGCCTTGCTCACCCATATGTTGGAGTTTCCCGCCGGCTGAAATGCTTTAAGGACGCTTCCAAAGAACTGACTGCTATTGAACATTAGACTAACTGTACCTATGAATGTTCCATTTCTGTCAAAGACCGGCATCTCTGAATCGATAGCTTGCAATTCCTCGACTGCATTTATGAAATGGAAACCCGAATACAGTCTTGTATTTATTGTGTCATTCACATGCTGCTGCCCTTTCAAGTTCGCTCCCTTCACGCTTTCAAAAGACATGGGCTCGACTTCACACACTGTGCCTTTGTCGTCAATGGTTATGCAATCAATTACAGACGCATCCGCCTTCGTGAGGTTCGACAGAACTGCTCGAGCTGCCGGCCCTTCAATGCCTGTTTTTGAGAGAGCGAGGCTGGCATCGACCAGGGCCATCTCGATCCTGGAAAGGTTAGAGTTCACTGCATCAGAGGCAGAGAGCAGTCTCCACAATGGCTCGCCGCCGGTAGTCTGCGGCCCAAAGCTCTCTTCCTCCGATGCCCATGCGATGCAATTCGTCCCCAGAGCTATCACGAGGACCAGGAGAAATCCTATTCTCAGTCTTTTCTTGTTATTCATATTTCTCACCAATCAATTATCTTCTCCCTCACACCATAAGCCTCCTGGCATTCACCGCGACAATCACCGTGGAAAGGCTCATGAGCACTGCTCCTGCTGCTGGGCTGAGCAGTATGCCATAGGAATAAAGGACGCCCGCTGCCAGAGGAATGGCGATGACATTGTAGCCCGTAGCCCAGAGCAGGTTTTGCCTCATCTTGGCATAGGTCTTGCGGGAGAGGCTGATGATGTTGACCACATCGCGCGGGTCATTTCTTACTAATATTATGTCCGCTGCCTGGATGGCCACATCCGTTCCTGCACCGATGGCTATGCCCACATTCGCGAAAGCCAGGGCGGGAGCATCGTTCACCCCATCTCCCACCATGGCCACGATAAAC
>JAQTXY010000241.1 GCA_028688535.1 Methanothrix sp.
ATCCAATGATCCATCACCGCAGTTTCTTTTGGCAATTTCGAGGCAGTGTTCGATAATCCGGCCAAGGAGAGAATAAAAGGCTGTCGACATGTTGGAATTGGGTATATGCCTGTTTCGGCCTTATACAGAGTTAATTTTGTTTCTGAGTTTGAGACAAACATTAAATATTAAAATTGAGGATCTTTATCTTGCCCTAGGCGAAAGGACAATGCCATGAGAGACCACCCTGCAGTGATATTGCTCATAGAAGATGACGAGACTCACGCCATGCTCATCATCCGAGCCTTCGAGGATGTGAAGATCAACCATAAGATCCACTGGATGTGCTCCGCAGATGATGCTTTGGATTATCTCTTGCAGAAGGGCAAGTTTGCCAACCCGAGAGATTGCCCGAGACCTGATCTGATACTCCTGGACCTGCGGCTTTCGGTGGTGGACGGGCACGAGGTCTTGAGGGCGATAAAGGGATCACAAAAGCTGAAAGCGCTTCCGGTCGTGATACTGACCACCTCCAGAAATAATGCAGACATCGCTAAGGCGTACTCCAATTATGCTAACAGCTATCTGGTAAAGCCGATGGGCTCGGAGATGTTTCGAGAGATGATGAATGACTTGGGAAATTACTGGCTAAAATGGAACATCAAATGATTAAAATTCTTCTGATAGAGGACAATGAGGTAGATGCATTGATGATCAGGAAGTATCTACTGGATGTCTCACGCAAAGAGGATGGCGTTTCCAGCACAACGTTCGATCTTATCTGGAAAAATAACCTTTCTTCAGGGCTTGATTTTCTTACCCAGGAAGATGTAGACGCTGTGCTCCTGGATTTGAATCTCTCCGATAGCCTTGGCCTTAATACATTCTTCCAAATTCATCAAAAAAAGACAAAAATTCCCATATTGATATTAACCGGCCTGAGCGATAAAGAGCTGGCGACGAGAGCCGTTCGTGAAGGTGCTCAGGATTACTTGATAAAGGGGGAATTGGATGGCAGACTGCTGGATCGTTCCATCAGATATTCCATCGAGCGCAATCGTGCGCAAGAGGCGCTGTTAGAGAGCGAAAAAAAGTACCGCACGCTGATTAACAACGCTAACGAGTCGATCATCGTTGCCCAAGACAGCCTGCTCAAGTTTGTCAATCCCATGACGCTCAAATTGCTGGAAGGTTATTCTGAGCAGGATCTCATTGATAGACCATTTACCGAATTCATCCATCCGGATGACAAAAGCCTAGTGGTGGAAAATTACCGGCGGCGGATCGCAAACGAGGTAGCACTGCCCCGCTATGCATTCCGGGTAGTAACCCGAGCCGGCATTGTCAAGTGGGTGGAAATCCATGCCGACTTGATAGAATGGCAAGGCAAACCAGCATCTTTGAATTTCCTCACAGATATCACCGAGAGCAAACGCGCCGAGGAGGCGCTGGCATTCACCTATATCATCCTTCGTACACAGCAGGAGTTATCCATCGATGGGATACTCGTGGTAGATGGAAATGGCAAAATATTATCCTACAATCAGCGTTTTGTCGATATGTGGTGCATTCCTCCCGATGTAATAGAATCACAATCAGATGAACGTGCTCTGCTGTCTGTGATGGATAAATTGGCCAGTCCCGAGCAATTCCTGCAGAAGGTGAAACAGATCTACGAAATCCAGGATAAGATAAGCAGTGATGAGGTCAATTTGAAGGACGGCAGGTCTTTCGACCGTTATTCGGCTCCGATGGTCGGAGCAAGCGGAAAATATTATGGGAGGGTCTGGTATTTCCGTGATATCACCGAGCGCAAGCATGCCGAAGAGGTCAGGGAACGATTGGTAACAGAGCTTGAATCCAAGAACACGGAGATGGAGAGGTTCATTTATACGGTATCACATGACCTTCGGTCTCCCCTGGTCACGATTAACGGTTTCGTGGGCTTCCTGGAGTCTGACCTGGCTAAAGGCGACTCTGAGCGCGACAAGGTAGACCTCAAGATGATAAGCTCTGCCATCACCAGGATGGAAACTCTTCTTAAAGATACCCTGGAGCTTTCCCGCATAGGCAGGGTCGCTAATCCGCCTGATACAGTCTCCTTCAGAGAGATTGTCCAGGAGGCGTTGGATCAGGTCAGTGAGAAACTAATGCAGAGGGGTTTTCAGGTGACCATCCAGCCCGATCTGCCATCGGTCAATGTGGATCGCATGAGGATTGTTGAAGTATTGACAAACCTCATGGAGAACAGCATAAAATATATAGGAGATCAACCGCATCCAAGTTTGGAGTTGGGATGCAGATTAGATGGTGATGAAACGGTATTTTTCGTAAAAGATAACGGGATGGGAATAGATCCAAGCCAGCATGATAAGATCTTTGAACTATTCTATAAAGTTGATAAGAAGAGCGAGGGATCAGGGGCCGGCCTTGCCATAATTAAAAGGATCATCGAGGTACATGGAGGACGCATTTGGATAGAGTCAGAGCTGGGGAAGGGTTGTACTGTATGTTTTACTTTGGCACAGCCCAAATGAAGAGACATTGGTCAATAGGATCAAACTCAAGGAGGAAAGTTCATGCAATCATCAGTTGGTGAAAAAGATATCAAACAGATTCTGCTGGTAGAGGATGAAGAGGCTCACGCTCAGCTGATTCGAAGGATCTTTGAGGAGAATGACAGCGGCTGGAAAATTGATCATGTCGAATCGATTGGAAAAGCCAAGAAATGGATAAATGAGCACATTGGCCAGGATTTTCTGGTGATCTCAGATTACCGTCTTCCTGACGGCAACGGGCTGGAGCTGACCGGCGGAGCAGAAGGCTCCATGGAGATGATGTTTCCATTCATAATCATAACAGGAGTAGGATCTGAGAAGCTGGCAGTCAAATCTCTAAAATCAGGGGCCATGGACTACGTGGTGAAAGGAGAAGACCTGCAACAGCTTCCCCAAGTTGCAAAAAGTGTCTTGCGGGATTGGGTTAAGATCAATGAACGCCGGAACGCTGAGAAAGACCTGCGGAAGTATATCAATAGCCTTGAACAGTCCAGTGCAAATCCGGATGAGTTCATGGATAAGATTGCCCAATATCTGGAAACCTCTCTGTGCGATGATCAAAAGTCCAATGAGCAGCTTATTGAGAACTTTCGGAAAAAAGCATCAGTACTTGATGCTGCATCCGGGGGGACGGGCATTCGTCCTGGCATGGGCAATGCCTTGGAGCTGCTTTCCAAAGAAGGCCTGAGGGGCGCCATGATGATGGTAGATCTGGAACTTTCCAAGAACTCCAATAGCTGGGAGGCCTTATCCGCCAAGGCCGATATTTTCTATCTCCAGGAAAGATATCATGACGCCCTTGATGCCTGCAATAAAGCCTTGCAGATTAATTCGCAAAACGCACTGATATGGAATACAAAGGGCAATGTGCTCTATAAGCTGGAAAGATACGACCAGGCCATAGAGTGCTATAGTAAAGCAATTGAGATATCTCCCTTATTTCCAAGATCATGGTATAACAAGAAGCTTGCCCTGGAAGTTCAGCTCAAGAAGTCGCTGAAAAAGATGTCTGTAAGAGCAAACACGAAGGATGGCGCATCCAGAGGCAATAGGGATACCAAAGGTCGCGATCATTCAGGCGATGATAAAGGCGACGGATCACTCCGAGCGACCATTGGCCGCATGAAATAATAGCGAGCCTCATCCCACCTTCATCTCCTTCTCCAGCCTGCGCGCCGTGTCCCGTAATTGTATCGCTCTCTCAAACTCCAGCCGTTCCGCAGCAGCGCGCATCTCCGCCTCCAGCTCAATGATCACATTGGGGATATCGGACTTGGGAATATGCCTGGTGTCGGTGATCTCCACCACCTTCTCCCGGATGGGCTTCTTGATGGTACGAGGCACAAGCCCATGCTCTTGGTTGTAGGCCATCTGCAGTGCCCGGCGCTGCTCAGTCTTCTCTACAGCCGCACGGATGGAGCCGGTCATCCGGTCTGCATAAAGGACCACGCGGGAGTTGGCATTACGGGAGGCACGACCGATGGTCTGGATGAGGCTCTTCTCATCCCGCAGGAAGCCCTCTTTATCCGCATCTAAAATACCGATAAAGCCTACCTCGGGGATATCCAGCCCCTCACGGAGCAGGTTGATGCCCACCAGCACATCGAACTTGCCGAGGCGCAGCTCGCGGATGATCTCCGTC
>JAQTXY010000242.1 GCA_028688535.1 Methanothrix sp.
CCTTATTGCATCTTTAATATCTCCTACTCCTACAATATCCATTACCTCAGCATTACCCCTTGGTTCAAAACTCTATACTATTCTAATCGGAATATGCTTTCTTTTAGTAATTATTATATTAATTAGTCGTCCTCCACTACATCTATCTAAAGAAAATAATGGCCTTAATACAGATCTAAATGCGTCACTCATCTACTCTGACGATTTTTCTAGCAATCAAACCATGTGGAGTACGTCAAGAGGTGAGAATTCAATGACGGCTTACCAAGACGGAGCTCTACACATAACTGTTTTGAAAAAGGATTGGTATCATTTTACTAGACATCCAATCGATCAACTATTTCATAACTTTATCGTGAAGGTTATGGCCACCCAAGAACGCGGATCGGATGACAACAAATACGGAGTTCTGCTACGTCATGTTAATGATGGTAACTTCTATGTGTTCGAAATAGATGCACGTGGTAGTTATATTTTTAGTAAGATGTTTAATAGTGAATGGGTAACAATCATTCCTTTAACCAGATCTGAGGCAATCAATACAGGAAATTCAACCAATTGGATCAAAGTTGAATGCAAAGACGATATGTTTATATTTTACGTGAATGGCATTAGAGTAAAGGCTTGCCACGATAATTCGTTTTATTCCGGAAACATTGGCCTCATTGCTGAATCGGGAGTTTCCAGTGATTATGTTCATGTAAGCTTCGACAATTTTAGCGTATGGGAAATCGAAAATTCTTAGAATCCCTCGGCATATAGTGCGAAATATCGGGATTCGTCTCATCAGATAGGTCTCCTCTCGCTGCCAGCACTCATATCTCGCCCTTCCGCCAAAGGTGCAAGGCAGTCTCCTTCCATTGATTGAATGGCCTGCTCTTTCGGACCTTCTTCTCGGCAGCGTCGATATCGTTCGAACCGAGGATTTGCATCTCTCCTCGCAGGATTGCCGTCACTTGCCAGTAACCTTCGGGAGGGATCTTGCCTAGATTATGGGCATGTCGGCAGCTTGCCGCACGGGTGCTCTGCCATCGTTTCAATAGCTTGCTTCATCTACTAACCAAATAGCTTTTTGAATGATGGATAAAGAAGGATCAACTATGTCAGATCGTCGTGGGACTTCTGTCCCAAAATCAAAAACAGAAATAGCTATTCGCCAATTATCAGAGGCAATTGCCTTAGCTGTGATCAGATCGATTCCAATTTTGGGTCCTCAGATAGCTATTAATAGAGAACTTGAGTCTCGCATATCTGCATTATTTCAAACCGACGACGAGATTCAAGCAAATGTGAATAAAATAATGCAGAATATGGCTGAAATCGAGGAAATGTTGCCCAGATTGAAGGTCCACCTTGAAGTAAGGAGGACCGATCTTCAAAAGATCCTCGAAGAATATGAAAAGTTCAGGGATTTAGCCAAAATTGAAAAAGATAAAGCACAGCCCATATTAGACGAGTTGCATCGAGAAGGGAATAAGGCTATTTATCTAGGTATAATTATAAATATAATAATGATAATCGTTGGGATTATATTGGCCCATTTTCTAAGGATATGGTTCCCTAGGTTCACTTTCTAATCAAATTTCGAGGCCTCTTGTCATTTCAATGAGCATGGATCACCTCCGCCTTCATCTCCCTGGCCTTCAGCCTGGCCACTTCGGCATCCATCTTCCTGCTGCTCCGCAGGTGCACATTGCGCGTCTTGCCGCCCTCGCGCCAGGAGGCCATTGGCGGCCTTCTGCAAAGTCTAGACATCCCTGGCCATTTCCTGGGAGTTCTCCTTTGAGGCCTTTCTCCTCTCCCCTCACCTTCTCCGCCATCCCCCTCCTCGCCCATATCCCCTCCAGCGACTTGCCGCCAAGCAAGATCGCCAAAGAATTCGTTGGCTGGATGAAAAGCGGACCAAAAGACATTGAGGATCTGCGAGAAGGATATGAATTACTGGGATGGAGGGTTATACTTCTGGAGGCAACAACCCGAACACACCGCTAACGATCTCTACCGTTAAAGAAAAAAGGCCCACAGGAAAAGTAATAAATGGTTGCAACGCGAAAATTATCTAAAAATATCTGAGGATCTCTCAGGGAAAGGATAATAGATAAGCATGTCGAAAAAATGGCCAATAGGAGAATTCGTATGACTCTGAAAGTAGAACTCAAGGATAACAAGCTTTTCATAGAAATTGACCTGGAAGAACCAACTCCATCGTCATCCGGAAAAACCCTTGTTGTTGCAAGTACACATGGGAATATCGTTACTACCGCTAAAGTTAATGATAAGCCGATTACCATTGGATTGAATGCTTATATTAAGCCTTGAGCAACCGCAGAACTGCTCTATACCATACGGTCAGGTCCTCCAGCCTGGCCTGGAGCTTGAGGGCCTCGGCCTCAGCCAGGGCCTTTTCCGCCTTGCCTTGCAACCTTTGCGCTTCCAGGCGAGCCGCGGGTGCATGGGCGGCCTTCTGCAGCGCTCGGGAATCGCTGGCAAGCTCCCGGGCTTCTTTCCGGAGGGCCTGGCAGCGGTCGCCGGAGGAGAATAGAATATTAAAAAATTAGATAAAATCGCGCTCGAATTGAAGAGAATAAGCGGCGTCTATGCCTATTGGCCTAGTTTTTGTGCATCAGAGTTGAGACTCGCAGCCCAATCAATCTGATCTTCTTGTTTCCCCTCAAGAAGGCATCAATCAATCTCCTGGCATTATTCCTGAGAATATCCAGGTCATTTGTTGGAAAAGACAGAGACCTGGCGCGAGTATAGGTATCGAAATGCTCGTACCTGATTTTAATGGTGATGGTTTTAAAGCGAAATCCATTCTCGATCAGTTCTTTGTGTATCTCTTCCGCCAATTCATCCAGGATCCCAATAATTTGGCCTCCATCGTCCACATCCTTCTCGAAGGTCACCTCCCTTCCGATTGATTTTGTCTCATCCTCCTCTCTGACCTCACTGTAATCGATGCCACTGGCGTATTCATGAAGCCTGCTACCCCAAACGCCAAAGAGTCGCGTTAGTTGCTCAGGATTTATGGCGACCAGATCGCCTATGGTCTCGATTTTGAGGTCTTTTAGCCTTCTCTCGGTCTTGGGACCCACGCCCGGTATCTTTCTGACTTTTAAAGGTGAAAGGAACTCCTTAGCCTCCTCTTCTCTAATTACAGTCAACCCGTAAGGCTTCCTGTAATCGGAACCGATCTTGGCAAGCATTTTATTGGGGGCGACACCTATCGAACACGTCAATTTCTCCTTATCCAGAACCTCTTCCATTAATTTCCCGGCAAATTCGCTTGCCTTATCGAAGTCCTTTACCCGATTCGATATATCGAGATATGCTTCATCTATCCCACCCTGCTCAAATTTATCGGCATGACTCCTGAGAATTTTCATTATGCTATTGGATGCCGGGATATAGAGGTCGAAATGGGGTCGCAGATAAACGCCTTCCGGGCACAGCTTCCAGGCTCTGGATATAGGCATGGCTGATCTGATGCCGAACTTCCGGGCCTCATAGGAGGCACTGCTAACGACGCCCCGGCCTTTGCCTTCTTTTGGATCCGCTCCAACAATTACCGGCTTATCCTTCAATTCCGGATGCTCTCGAACTTCTACGGAAGGAAAGAAGGCATCCAAATCGACATGGAGAATTACCCGCATACTGCTTCTCTACCTGGATGACAAAATCTAATAGCCATTAGCCTTTGTCTGGTTCCTTCTCTCTGGACAGCAAGGCCGCCGCCGTAGCGATAATCATGCATATCAGCATGAGCAGCCATAAGCCCTGGTAGGACTCCAGGGACCTGGTAGCCAGCATCAGGCCGGAGACCTGCTGCAGTATGGCCCCGCCTGCGAAGGGAAATACATTGAGAGCCGCTGTGCTCGTTCCCACAATGCTTATGGGTAACAGCTCCTTGATCTGAGCATAGCTCACCACGAAGAACCCTCCGAAGAAGCCGAAGGCGAAGTTAATCGCCATATAGGCCTGTGTACTGGTGATATGCCCGGCGGTAATCCATATTATCGCCCAGATGATCGTATACACCACAGTACCTATTATGAGCACCTTCTTGCGGGACTTCAGGATCTTATCAGAGATGTACCCGGCAGTAGGGCAGCCCAAGATCATGCCTATCCCGATGAAGGTCAGCACCAGCCCGTAGGTGGGCCTGTCC
>JAQTXY010000243.1 GCA_028688535.1 Methanothrix sp.
TCCATTTTGGTCAGGGAAAGATGATGGTGCCTGGTCGATACCCAAAGGCGTTTTTAATGATTATGAGAGCCCGCTGGACGCTGCAAAAAGGGAGTTTAAAGAGGAGACAGGCTTTGAAGTTGCAGGGCAGTTCACAAACCTTGGCACGATTTTGCAGCCCAGCAGAAAGATTGTGCACGTGTGGGCACATCAATCTGATTTGGATGTCACTTTAGCCACTAGCAATAAATTCACTATGCAGTGGCCTAGAAAATCCGGAATCATGAGAGAGTTTCCGGAAGTCGATAAGGCCGAATGGTTTGATGCTGAAAAAGCCAGGAAGAAGATCCTGAAAGGGCAGGCCGGTTTTATTGATAGACTACAGAAAGCAGTCAATTATGATCCAAAAAAAGGAAATATTACAGAGCTTTCTTGACCTTTTCCACCAGTTCCGCTTGTATTGCGCTCCTGCGGTCTCCTCCACAGACGATGCCGCGCACACCAATGATATCCGGCTGCAATCTTCTGAGAAGCTCCAGATGGGGAAAGCCGATGCTTCCGGCGATTGCCACCTCAAGACCGGCGGCATGGCCCAGATCAATAAAGTCACGCAAATCCTGCTCGCTCATGAAATCAAAGGTAGGCTTTCCGTCTTTAACGGCTGTGTCTATCATGACCAGGTCTGCGCCTGCCTTGGCGGCAGCCTCGGGCAGGAGTTGGGGCGAGATGGATCCGACTCGGGCATAGTCTGAATAGGCTGATGCAACTACTTTCTTGCTGGCATCGTAGTCCTTGACGGCTCGCACGATACCAACCAGCATCTCTTCCGCTTGCGCAGGATTCTTCACGCCTAAGAGGCCAGCCTTTACGTACTCGGCACCGGAAACCGCCGCACCCAAAGCTGCCAGGCTCGCTGTGCCCGGCTTGAATTCCAGGTCGCCGATTGTGGCGGAAACCGGCACCCGACCTTGGGCCAAGTCTGCCACAGCCCGGATGGCCCAGGGAAAGTTCGCGCCTAGCGATCCTTCTTTGGGATTTTTTACATCTATTATGTCTGCACCGCCGGCCAGAGCCGCTCGTGCTTCATCGATATTCATGGGGCTAACCAACAATCTCATATTCATCCAATCCCGAAAGGAGCAATCGTGCGATGCATCTTTGTCCTCGATATACTTAATGGTGCTGTTGTCCATGCCGTGCGCGGAGAGAGAAGCCATTATGAGCCTATTGCCGGCTTTTCCAGAATCGTGTCCTCATCCGAGCCGCTAGGCATTTTGCATGAGATTCGCCCCAGAGAGGTTTATGTTGCCGACCTCGACCTGCTGATGGGCCGAGGCGATAATTTGGCGGCCATAAAACAGATCTCTTCTCGGGCAAAGACCATGGCCGATACGGGGATTTCCATGGCCAGCGATCTGGATCGTCTGCCTGCATCCGTATCTTTAGTGCTGGGTACAGAAACGGCCTCGCGGCAGCTTATCGAAGAGGCTGCAAGAGAATACAGGATAATAGTAAGCATCGATATGATGAAGAGAAAGGTACTGGCCCGCGATCCCCAGCTAGCCGGGCAGACGCCATTGCGGCTCTTGAAGATGCTAAACGGTCTTACGTTAGAAGGAGTTATCCTTCTGGAGCTTGATAGGGTGGGAACCTCTGCAGGTCTTGATGTACCGTTTCTGAAAGAAGCTGGGGGAGCAGCCGAGCATCCACTCATATTAGGAGGCGGCGTGAAGGATGAAGATGATTTGTTGGTTTTGGAAGAGAATGGCTTTTCTGGAGCATTGCTGGCCACGGCATTGCACAATGGCCGAATACCAGTAGCACGAGTGCAGTAATTGGAATGTCCTTCATTCCTGCAATAGCATATTATTAACCTTGCTTATGGTCTCCTGCATGCTTGCACCTTCCTTAGTAGTTTTATACAATATGTGATTCTCTTGGCTGGCCTCTAATAGATTGTTTTTAATAAGAATATCCAAGTAGGGATTTACGGTTCTGAAATTAAGGTTGGCTTGATATACGATTCTTGTCTTGCTGGCTCCATTTAAGCATATTTCCAGAATTTTGGAAAATATCTCATGTTTGCTTCTCTTCATGGTCTGACTTCCTGTAATTTTCCAGTCTCATTGAGGGAATATACCATCTATAACCATATAGACGATTATGTAAAGTTAGAAACTACAGATCTGACCAACACTATCCTCCTTAACATTGATACGTATCTATGATCACTAGCAATAGGCAAGAGCTTCAAAAACCCGATGAGCCATAATTGGCTAATAGCAGAATAACAATATAATATAGGTGGTCCCATCTTGGATTCCTTTTTCTAAAATTGATTAACTCCGAAAGAGTTCATACATGGTCTGTGATTCCTGCCGCCATCATGGGTGTCCTCTGCATCCATTTTCGTTCCTTTTGGTCTAGAGAGTTCGCAATTGCCTTCATTGCAGCATCTTTTTCCCCAAAAACGACCTACGTATCGACTCCAACAACCTTTCAGCCTACTCTTGTCTTAACGACTCTGGCATAAATTAAATCAGAAAATTAGTTAAACTGCCGTCCCGGCCCGACCGGGCAGGGTTGTACAAGCCGGTGAGAAGTAACGGCTGACCAATGGAGTGGGCATCTATACGGAAGGTGTAACTTAAGCAAAACCACGTTCATCTGTCCTATTGATTAAATGATTAACCTACGATAATATAGTAGTTTCAAAATCTCTCAGGCCAGAGCATTCTCTCTTTACTTCTCTGCTTTATCATCTCATCTGCCTCGACCACTGTTATGCCGAAGACCTCAGACAAGATCTCATGAGCAGCATGAAGCTTCAGATCTATCAAATCGTCATCGCATATTCGCGAGTCTTCGCGAGGCACAATGGGCTTTCTCCTCACTTTGCCATTGTTGCTCTGGACTTTTGTCATATAGATGATACCTTTGAAATTGAATTACTCTTTCTCTGCACTCATTTGATATAAATATAATGCCTTATCAAACAATTGACTCAATATGTCTGAGAAGTTCGTTATAACCGGCGGTGCGGGTTTTATCGGCTCCAACCTGGCCGAATACCTCTCTAAAGATAATGATGTGCTTGTCCTTGATGATCTCTCCGCCGGCAAAATGGAAAACATGGCTGGCCTGGATGTAAGATTTCTGAAGGGAAGCTTGACCGATCGAATGATGCTAAAGGAGGCATTTGTTGGGGCAGCCTGCGTCTTTCATCAGGCGGCAATAGCTTCGGTCAAGAAGAGTGTGGAAGATCCTGCGCGCACTAATGCAGCGGGCATCGATGGGACTCTTAATGTGCTGATTGCAGCTAGGGATGCCGGGGTGGGTCGCGTGGTGCAGGCCTCCTCGGCGGCAGTCTATGGCAGCTCACCAGTGCTTCCCAAGAAGGAGGATATGCTGCCGCAGCCGATGTCTCCCTATGCCGTCTCCAAGCTCGCAGCCGAGCATTATGCCCGCGTCTTCCTGGAGCTGTACGGCCTGAAGACTGTTTCCCTGCGCTATTTCAATGTCTTTGGCCCCAAGCAGGATCCCTCGTCTGAATACTCAGGGGTCATCTCCAGATTCATATCAGCTATCCTAAGCGACAAGCAGCCTGTGATCTACGGAGACGGGGAGCAGACTCGCGATTTCGTCTATGTAAATGACGTAGTCTCTGCAAATATTCTAGCCAGCCGTGCTCTACCAGGAGTTTATAACATCGCCTGTGCAAAGAGCATCAGCTTGAATACTCTGGTAGCGGTGATCGGCAAGATCCTGGAAAAGCCGGTTGTGCCCAGATATGAACCTGCCCGCGCAGGAGACATCAAGCACTCTCTGGCAGATATAAACCGAGCGAAAGGCATGGGCTACATTCCCAAGTACGATTTAAAAGAAGCTCTCATAGAGACGATCGAGTGGTTCAAAAGATAGCAGAATGGAATGAATCAAAACCTATTTTTTAAAATAAAATCCACAGGTGTGAATCGTATTTAAATCCTCGGGCGTCAACGGAAATGCCTTGCAGATGCTGGGACGAATACTGTATATCCTGCAACGCTTGTTCTTGGCATCATGGGCTAGGCAAAACTCGCAGCATTTGCCGCATCGTGCACACTCTCCGTGCCTCTTAACCCTCCACTCCAAGACCTGCTTATTCTTAAGGTACCAGACAACCCGTCTTCTAATCCATCC
>JAQTXY010000244.1 GCA_028688535.1 Methanothrix sp.
CCATTTTGGCAAGTGAGCGCTGCAAGAGCAATATGGTAAAGGAGGCCTTTGCACTACTCGCCCACATTCACGACATCATCGTACATAGTAATAAATCTTTTGCTATTAGTATGAAAGATATATAAAGTCGTTTAACGGACGTTTTTTTGATCTATTATTATTTTCATCTTTATTTTAGATGGTTTATTCATGAGATATGTCCTTCATCAGTCGTATTACGTGGAAGATAAATGTATGCATTCGTCTTACTTCGAGCAAAATAGAATATTTGCCGCCAGCATGAGAATGATTTTGTGGGATGTAAATGTGGATTATCGCAATCATTGCAGGTGATTCCAATTTTTTACACTGACGGGCAGATGTCACAATAGATGCATTTATTAAGTATGCACTTCATATCAATTCAGGTGGTTTAGTACATAGTATTATGGAAAAATAAATACTTATTACTTAATGTTTGAAGGGGTAATTTAATCTTTGACAATTACATTTCGGAGGTAAACAAATTGGTAAATATCACAATTAAAAACCTCACATTCAGCTATAACAGTCACAAGATACTCGATGATCTCAATGTCGTTATCGAGAATTCTGAGATTTTGAGCCTGGTTGGACCGAATGGCTCGGGAAAGACGACACTCATCAAGTGCATCGATCGCATCCTCAAGCCCAGGGGCAGCATCCTCATCGATGGCCTGGAACTGGAGAGAATGAGCCGCCAGGAGGTGGCCAGACAGATAGGCTATGTACCTCAGTCCAGCTCTACTCCCCTGGCGACTACAGTTTTTGATACGGTTCTCATGGGCAGAAGGCCGCACATCGGCTGGAGGGTCACGGACGCCGACCTGGATAAGGTGGCCGAGGTTTTGGAGAGGTTGCATCTGGGGGATCTGGCCATGCGCGACTATTCTCAGTTATCGGGCGGCCAGAAGCAAAAGGTGCTCATTGCCCGCGCCCTGGCCCAGGAGCCGGCTGTGCTCCTGCTCGATGAGCCGACCTCTAATCTGGATATGCTTCATCAACTGGAGGTAATGGAGACGGTAAGCAGCCTGGTCAAAGAGAAGAGCATCTCTGCAGTCATGGCTATTCATGATCTCAATTTAGCCTCTCGTTTCTCTGACAAACTTGTTATGCTGAAGGATGGAAAAGTGTATGCTGCAGGCGAGCCGAAGGCTCTTCTCAGCGAAGACAACATCAGCCGGGTTTATGGCATCGAGGCCATGGTCATGAACGCTCTGGGCAGGCCCTACATCGTTCCTCTGCGGTCTCTTAGCGGAGGATAAGCATGCGATTAGCTTGCTATCTTGCCCCGATCCGGCGGATATAGTCTATGAACTCGCATATATCTCTCAAAACAATGGGATCGTTCACCCAGATTCCGCCTTCGTAGTTGCTCTCCGTGCCGCCTTTGGTGAGGTTGGCAGAAGTTATTATGGCCTCTTTTTGGTCAGCCATGTAAATCTTGGCATGAAGCAAGTCTACCAGAATTGTCTCACCCCCTAGTTCTGAGATCTCCTCCTGCAAATTGTCGCTCAGCCCCAGAGTGTAGTCCGACTCGCTTCCTCGCATGAATACGCTCAGCTTCCCACCCCTTCGGGAGAATTTTCGCAGAGGTCCTTTTACCCGGTTCCAGGTCTGCCTTTTTATCCAGGGCGACACGATTACTATCTCGAATTTGGCATCTTCCAGCATGCGGCAAAGCCTGTCCTCAAATGTGTGCTTTCCTCGGGAAGGGGTAGTGTCCAGAAAGAGAATGTCGGGATCTTTTTGAGGTCTTGCGATGAGATCCTCTAAGAGCTGCAGCCGCTGTGCGCTGGCATACTCCTGCGTATGCTTGACTCTTTTAAGTTCCTCTTCCAATTCCTTGGCCCGTTCTTTCCATTTGAGCAATTGGGCAATACTGCGCTGCAACTGATCAATGTTGCCTTCTTTTATCCTCACTCTGTCCTGCCAGAGGAGAAGGTTTTTTTCCAGCTGCCTGCAATCCTCTTGCAGCTTCCGGCTTCTGCCTTCCTGGAGCTGGATGATGCTTACTGAGAATATCGCCAACGCTAGAAAGATCAGCCATATCAAGTAGCCCTCCATTTCCATCAACCTTAGGAAATATCTCTCACGCAAGTTATATAAAGATAATGTAATCAATATACATATACTATATTCCGGTATTAATTGTTAGTTCTAAAAGCAAAAAATATTTATATAAAAAATAGGATGTCTATTGCTCAAAACATCCCGGGAGGCATTCCGCCCATTCCACCCATACCAGGCGGCATTCCGCCTGCACCGCGCGGTGGTGGCGTCTTGGTTGAAGCGAGAACATCATCGATGCGCAGGATGAGGCAGGCGGCATCGGTAGCTGACAAGAGTGCCTGAATCTTGACGCGCAGCGGCTCGACCACACCCATTTCCAGCATGTCCTGGATCTCGCCGGTGTAGGCGTTAAGGCCCATGTTCTTGTTCATGCCATGCCTGTTCTTCAGTTCGATAGTCTTGTCTATGGCATCAAAGCCGGCATTTTCGGCCAGGGTCTTGGGCACGATCTCCATGGCCTCGGCGAACTTGGTTACTGCCAATTGCTCGCGGCCCTTCAAAGTGGATGCATACTCCCGCAGGCGCATGGCTAGTTCAATCTCAGGTGCTCCACCACCTGCCACCAGTTTGCCGTCCTCCACCACATCGGCCACAGCATGAAGAGCATCATCTAAGGCTCTCTCCAGGCCATTTAAAACCTGCTGAGTGCCACCGCGCAGCAGAAGGGTGGCGGAAGCGTTCTTGGTGCCGGTGATAAAGGTCATGATGCCGCTTCCCAGGCGCTTCTCCTCTACCAGAGCAGCGATGCCCAGATCGCTGGGCTTCAGCTCATCCAGGCCAGTTACAATGTTAGCGCCTGTGGCTTTAGCCAATTTGTCCAAGTCCTTTTTGATGACGCGACGCAGAGCCAGAATTCCTGCATTGGCCAGGTGATGCTGGGCCAGATCATCGATGCCTTTTTGGCAGAAGACAACTGTGGCACCACTGGCGATGACTTTGTCGGCAGCCTCTTTTATCCTCATCTTCTCATGGTCCATGAATTGCTGGAACTGGGTGGAGGATGTTATCTGCAGCTCGGTCTTGGTCTCGGTTTCCTTGGACTCGATGGCTGTAGAGAGAAGGGCTATCTTGGCATTCACAATCTTGCGGGGCATATTCTGGTGGATGATCTCCTTATCGATTACTATGCCTTCAATAATCTCTGAATCAAGAGTGCTCTCGCCCACCTTCTTCTCCACATTGACCCGATCCATATCAAAGCTCTTTTTGCCACCGTAGTCTTCAATGGCATTGAGGACCAGGTCGACGGCATAGCTGGCCATCTTGCTGTCCGGAGACTCAGCCAGCTTTCCGGTCATGGCGGTCTCGGCAATCCTCTCCAGAAGAGCGCGATCTTTTTCCGAGGCTTCAATTGAGATGGATTTCACAATCTCCACTGCCTTTTCCGCAGCCATTCTGTACCCCTGCACAATCATGGTGGGGTGAACCTTCTGATCGATGAGCATCTCTGCTTTCTTGAGCAGCTCGCCGGCCAGAACTGCCACGGTGGTGGTGCCGTCGCCTACCTCTTTATCCTGGGTCTTGGCGGCCTCGATAAGCATCTTAGCCGCAGGATGCTGCACGTCCATCTCTTTTAGGATGGTCACGCCGTCATTGGTGATGGTGACGTCTCCAATAGAGTCCACCAGTAATTTATCCATGCCTTTGGGGCCCAGGGTGCTCCTCACCGCATTGGCCACGGCGCGGGCAGCCATGATGTTATTCGAGATAGCATCTTTCCCCGACTCTCTGCGGGTGTCTTTTAAAATGATAATTGGCGATCCGCCCATTCCTGCCATTTTTAATAATCCTCCAGTAATTGCATTCTTTGCGAATTCTCAGGTTCACAGTATTTGATCTTCTATAAAAGAATTTCCCTAAAATACGACAGCATACGGTTGTTCCTGGGCATCCATTGGTATGGTTTTAGTGATCAGCCAGAAACTATAAGTACAGGAAGATCATGGTACCCATGCTAACCCAATCAGAGGAATCAAAAATGGTAAATGGAACAGTTAAGTTTTTCAACAGAGTCAAGAGCTTTGGATTCATAGCAGGCGACGATGGTAAGGACTATTTTGTACACGT
>JAQTXY010000245.1 GCA_028688535.1 Methanothrix sp.
CAAACCCAAGATCGACTTGGCCGGATTTTCGGATATTCTTTGTGGCGATTATGAGCGGCTTAGAACCCACTACTATAATTGCATGCCTTACCAGAGTTGCCCTCCAACAGAGGACGAACGTCGCAGATTTGCTTCTATGGATAAGTTCGTCTATACATTGAGAAAGCTTCCCAGATTTGAGGTGAAATTGGGACGCCTGGGATGTGTAGGCGGTGAGTTTATCCAAAAGAGGGTAGACATCGCATTGGCTGTCGATCTGGTGCGACTGAGTTGCGGCAGAATGATCCGCAAGGCAGTTATCGTAACTGGGGATAGCGATTTCTTGCCGGCCATTGAGGCAGCAAAGGAGGCAGGTGTGCTGGTGACGCTTTACTACTCACAAAGCTCTATTCATGACGAGCTACTATCCGCAGTTGATGAGAGCGCAGTCATCGGCCAGGATCTCATAAGCCAGGTGACCAGATAGACCTAAAATGTTAAAAGGCTGCATAAGGCATACTGCAGCCGTCAGAACTTTTAAGCTTTATTTCTTCGTTTTTTCGTCCTTGGCGTAGACATCTCGCAGATCCACGACCTTCTTTGACTTTCCTGCCGTTCTGGGGATGGATCCCATTTCCACCAGCTCTATCTTGCTTCTCACATTCAACACGGACTTCAGCTTATCTTCAGCCTTCTTTCTAATCTTTGCCAGGTCGGAGAGTTCTCCAGTGAAGGCCTCTTCCTTGAGTTCTACCTGAATGCTGATCTCGTCTAGCCCATGCTTCTTTCTGTCTACGACCACCTGGAAATAGTTGCCAATCTCAGGGATGCTGACCAGCACATCCTCAATTTGGCTGGGGAAGACATTGATGCCGCGAACAATGAGCATGTCATCCGCGCGCCCCAGGAACCTGTGCAGCTTTCGGCTGGTGCGCCCGCAGATGCATTTCTCTTCCATGATGTAGGTCACGTCACCTGTATGATATCTGATGAGGGGCATGGCTTCTTTGGTGAGCGAGGTTATGACCAGCTCGCCAGGCTCGCCTGGGCCGCAGGGCTGCTCATTTTTATCCAGGATCTCGATGAGGAAGTGGTCCTCCCAGATGTGTAATCCGTTCTGCTCCTGGCACTCGAAGGCCACGCCCGGCCCCATCATCTCAGAGAGGCCGTAGGAGTCATAGGCTTTGATGTGCAGTGCATCTTCCAGCTCCTTTCTCGATTCATCCGACCAGGGCTCGGCTCCGAAGCAGCCGATGCGCAGTTTTAGCTTGTCTACCACGCCCTTGGCCTTAGCAGTCTCAGCCAGATAAAGCGCATAAGATGGAGTGCAGTGCAGCACCGTCACCCCGAAGTCCATCATGATCTCAAGCTGGCGTTCCGTATTGCCCACACCGGAGGGAACAGCCATGGCCCCCATGCGCTCGATTCCGTAATGCACACCCAGACCGCCCGTGAAAAAGCCGTAGTTTACCGCGTTCTGGAATATATCGCCTTTCTTGACTCCGACCATCACAAAGTCTCGAGCCATGAGGTCCGACCAGTTCTCGATATCCTTGGCGGTGTATCCAACTACGGTAGGCTTGCCGGTAGTGCCGGAAGAGGCATGTACCCGCACTACCTCTTCTCGCGGAACGGCAAAGAGGCCAAAGGGATAATTGTCCCTGAGGTCCTGCTTTCTGGTGGTAGGCAGCTTTGTCAGGTCCTTGAGGCTTTTGATGTCCTCAGGGGTGATGCCCGCCTGCTTGAATTTATTCTGGTAAAAGGGAACGTTTTTGTAAACCTTCTCTACAACGGTCTTGAGACGCTGCAATTGCAGCTCTTCCAGCTCTTTTCTCTCCATGAGCTCTAATTTCGGTTGCCAGTAATTCATTTCCATACCTTGGTGAAATTTGATTTGTTCTATCTATGCTATACCGTGCCATGAGAGAAAACGTCAGGGTATATCAATAATTCCCATGCAGCAAAAAAAATGGATGAGGATTATCGGCAAGTGTAGACGAGAAAAAGAAATGCAAAAATTCATAAAAAAAGAAAGAATGTAAAGGGCGACTCTATCTATCGCCCTTGCATCATCTTCTTAACCTGCCTTTGCAGACCATCCAGCTCTCCTGTCGAGTAGAGATAGTACCCTGCCCCTATGGCTATGAGCAGCACCAGAATCAGGGCAATGATCCAGTTCTTGCTCTCCGCCTTCTCCACATTTACCGTCTTGCTCTGCTCATCAAGGCTGATTCTGGTCAATCCCGGATCCATGGGCTTGTAGCTGAAGCTGACGGTAGTGCTCTCGCCGCCTTTGACGGTCGTATTCTTGGAGTCCACAACCGTCTCGTTGGCCTTGACCTCCAGAAGGCGTGTATCTTCATTGCTGCCAACGTTTTCTACAATGGCGGAGATCTTGATCTCGCTGCCTGCGTTGGCCTTTTCCGGTACCGTCAGATTGACAACCCTCAGAGACGAGGTTATCTTGATCTTCTTGGTAGCGGAATTGAAGCCCTCTTTTTCTGCCTTCAAAGTATGCTCGCCCATGACAATGGCGGAATAGGTCATCGTTCCCTGGGCGCCGGTGCTGCCGATGCTCTCTTCATCCAGGAACAGGGATGCAGCATCCACAGGCGTCTGGTTGATGCCCTCGACAACCGTTATCAGGAAGTTCTCTCCTTTGATAACCTCTGCCGGCGCATTGATGGTGAGCTGGTTGGCAAGCGTTGCATTGGCCTTCTCGAATGCGGACACTCTGGCGGCCTCGGCAGCTGTCCTCACTATCAAGCTGGCCTTGCCATCGTTATAGCCTTTCTTCTTGGCTATTATCTGGAAAGTGCCTGCGCTTGTGGGCGTATAGCTGATCGATCCGGTGACATCTGTCGTGGCAATGGAGCTACCATTCATTTGGATCTGAACCCCGCTCAGGCCAACTGTGCCGGATTTGACACTGATAGAGACCGGCTGATTGACAACACCATCCGTAAGGCTTATTATCATTTCTCTTCCTTCGCCGGTCTTGGTGGCGATGGGAGCAAGCAATCTCTTGGAGCTATCGGCAACCTCCATCTTTAGGTTCTCCATGATATCTATTACCCGCCCCCGTCCCAGGCTAATAGCACCATCGTTTCGCATAGTGATGCCATCAGTTCCTAGCGTCTCAACCTTCATCTTGCCGTGAATCTCACCTTCTTCAACCGACTCGGGATTTTCGGAGACCTGGAAAACGGCATCGACAGTTGCCAGATCAGATTCTGTGCTTCTAAAGACGCTCTGAATATGGGCCGCGATCATGGGAACATCTTTTAGAGATCCCATATCCACTTTATAGAGATAGTTGGATGCTTTGTCCGTCGGATCAGAAGATGGTGTTACTACCTTGCTGTCTACCTCTTTTCCATCCTGGGCCAAAGCCAAATAGACTTTATTGCCATTGAGGTCTACCTGTTTGATTCTCAGCTCATAGCCTTCTTCCAGTGATAGAACCGATCCGCTTGCTATTGTCTGACTATCGTCGTTGTCAAGCAAGACACGTCTGAGTTGACCCTCGTTGATGGCACTCTCTTCGTCTGTAAACTTGGTCTCATTATTGTATCCTGCGAAATACTTGTCTGCCATAAAGCCGATAACATCGTATTTCCCCCAGTTCTCGAATTTGAACTTGACCGGTTGGGGACTGGTCTGGTAGATCAGGTCCTTCTCTTCTATCTTCGAGCTACCGCTAATCTTTGCTTGCAGGCTCTCCGTACCAACATCATCATCGATGTCGTAATAAAATCCTTCGAAGTTGTAAGGTGTCCAGGTAAACTCTTTGGTTTCAGATGGATTTATTACTGTGCCTCTCACTTCGTAGCTTCCAGTCCTCTCTACCACCGGTGCAAACCGAATTTCGTCGGCATCCGCAACCAGGAATCCCACATTTCCGAAGATCTTGGTAGTGCTTCCTTTGCGCAGAGTGAGAGAATCCTCATTATCCATCTCTACACCCTGGTCGGAGACCGAAGTTACCTTCATTTTGTCGTACTTATCACCGTCTTCAACAGCTGCAAATGTGTCGGATATTTGGAAAAGCCCGTCCACTGTTACCAGTGCAGACTCGGTGCTGGCAAAAACATTGGATATATGCGCCAGCACAATTGGAGTATCTTCGCCAGCAATATCAACCTTGTACTGGTATGTGGCGCTCTTGA
>JAQTXY010000246.1 GCA_028688535.1 Methanothrix sp.
CCTACGGCTGGTATCTGGAGGACTGCGTATGGCTTGGTGCCCAGCCCGATCTGGTGATCACGGCCAGCGAGAGGGTTGATCAGTACTACCCCATAGCTGAGGAGCTGATTCGCAAGGGCGGAGCCTATGTTTGCAGCTGTGCGCAGGCCGTCTTCAAAGAGCACAAGGACAAAGGAATAGAGTGCGAGCACAGGGGTCAGAGCATCGAGCAGAACCTGGATCTCTGGCGGCAGATGCTCGACGGCCGCATGGCTGAGGGAGCAGGTGTCTTGCGGGTCAAGACCGACATGCATCACAAGGACCCGGCCATACGTGACTGGCCAGCTTTTCGCATCGTCACCGCTTCTCATCCGCTGGTAGGAACAAAGTATCGCGTCTGGCCGCTGCTTGATTTTGAGTCGGCGGTGGAGGACCACCTGCTGGGGACGACGCACATCATTCGGGGCAAGGATCTGGCAGACAGCGGCAGCCGGCAGAGATATCTCTACGACTATTTGGGCTGGCAGTATCCCCAGGTCATTCACTGGGGCAGGATCAAGATCCATCAGTTCGGCTCCTTCAGCACCAGCAAGCTTCGCAAGGCCATCGAAGCCGGCGAGTATACGGGCTGGGACGACCCGCGGGTACCCACCGTGCGGGCCATGCGCTGCCGGGGCATCCGTCCTGAAGCGTTGCGAAAGTTCATGGTCGACCTGGGTGTGGGCGAGACGGACATCTCCATCAGCATGGACTCCATCTATGCCGAGAACCGCAAGATCATCGACCCCGAGGCCAACCGCCGCTTCTTCGTCTGGGAGCCGGTTGAGCTGACAATCGATGGCGATGTGCCAGCCCAGGCGCACGCGCCCCTGCATCCCACGATAGATCGGGGTTTTAGGGAGATTCCTGCTGGAAACCGGATCTTCATCTGCAAGAGCGATCTTGTCGGCCTGAAAGTGGGAGACAACATCCGCCTCAAGGATCTGTGCAATGTAGAAATTACCAACCTTGAGCCTGCGCAGGCGCGCTTCCTGGGTAAGGATATGGGCAAGAGGACCAAGATCATTCAGTGGGCGCCCCCGGACGGGCCGAAGGTTACGGTCCTCAAGCCAGACGGAATGGACGAGGGCGTGGGCGAAGCGGGCATTGCCGAAGAGCTGGGCAAGGTAGTGCAGTTCGAGCGCTACGGATTCGTGCGGGTCAACTCTGTGGGAGAGACGATAGTGGCGAATTTTGCGCACAGGTAGAGTTCGTATCTTTTTTTGCAAAAGGATAAATTGCTGAAAAGGAAGGTGAATGCTGATGATTGTCGATATCCAACTGAGAAATCTGCTCTCCTTCGGACCTGATACTGAACCCTTAGGTCTGAAAAATTTGAATGTTCTCATAGGTGCAAATGGCTCGGGAAAGTCCAATTTCATTGAGGCATTATCCCTTCTTCGATCCGCACCGAGCGACATACGTGCGGTCATTCGCCGGGGCGGGGGCGTAAGTGATTGGATCTGGAAAGGAGACCCGGAAGGTATTGCCTCTATCGACGTCGTGACTAAAAACCCTCTCGGAAACATGCCGCTCCGTCATGTTCTCGCTTTTCGAAAAGAAAATCATGCATTCAGCGTGGTTGAAGAAAGAATTGAAAACGAGAAGCCCTATCTGGATTATGAAGAGCCCTATTTCTACTACCATTACAGTGATCGAAATCCGATTATCAACGTCAGGAACAGAGAAGGAGAAGAAAAGACAGAACAACGCAAACTGAAACCTGAGACAATCGATTCGGACCAATCCATTCTGGCGCAGCGACGGGATCCTGAGACATATCCGGAAATCTCTTATCTGGCAGACGCCTATGATAATATTAAGGTATACCGGGAGTGGTATTTTGGACGCAACGCCGTCTTCCGCGAGCCGCAGAAGGCAGATATGCGCAACGATCGGCTGGAGGAAGATTTCTCGAACCTAGGCCTTTTTCTGAACCGGCTGCGTGGAGTACCGAAGGTTAAAAAAATGGTTCTCGAAGCACTTGGTGACCTTTACGAAGGCTTTGATGACTTCGATGTAAGCATCGAAGGTGGCGCAGTTCAAGTATTCTTCACGGAAGGAGATTTTACCATCCCAGCAACCAGGTTATCGGACGGAACTCTGCGGTATCTCTGCCTGCTGGCGATCCTTTGTGACCCAACACCTCCGAAGCTCATATGTATTGAGGAGCCAGAACTTGGTCTTCATCCTGATATCATTCCAAAATTAGCCGACCTTCTCAATGCTGCCTCAGAGCGCACTCAGTTAATCGTAACCACACACTCGGATATACTAGTCGATGCGATGACTGAGCAACCAGATGCGGTCCTCGTATGTGAGAAACATAATAGCAAGACGAGATTCAGAAGACTGGAAAGCGAAAAGCTGGAAAAATGGCTGAAGGACTACCGTCTGGGCGAACTGTGGACCCGTGGTACGCTCGGGGGCACTAGATGGTGAGCGTAACGATATTTGTCGAAGGTGGTGGTAATAGCAAAGAACTTAGGACGCGGTGCCGTGAAGGATTCAGCAAGCTTATTAAAAATATGGGCTTTGCTGGACATATGCCGAGGATCGTTGCCTGCGGAGGACGCGACAATACCTATGAAATGTTCAAAACGGCAGTTGCATCAGTTGGGCATGATGAATATCCTATTCTTCTAGTCGATAGCGAAGATCTGATTTCCTCCGGCCGCCCTTGGGAACATCTTTCTCTTCGCGACAGTTGGGACTGTCCTGCTGGCGCAGGCGATGATCAAGCTCAAATGATGGCAACTTGCATGGAGACGTGGATAATGGCGGATCACGAAGCCCTGCAAAAGGTGTTCGGTTCCTGCCTTCGGGGAGGATCTCTCTTCCCGGCGAACAATTTGGAGGAAAGATCCAGGCAAGAACTGCTAGTGGCGCTCAAATCCGCAACGGCTAATTGCGGAAAGAGCAAAGGATATGATAAAGGAAAACGCTCATTCCAGCTCCTGGCGGAACTGAATCCAAGATCGCTTGAGAATTTGAGCTATTTCAGCCGATTCAAGGAAATACTTAACCGGCGTCTTCTCGCGGGTACTGCTTAGATCTCGAGAAGTTGTCCTGGCAGCAGTGCCGCCGCCAGAAAAGCCACCAGCGCCACTGCCATTCCCTTTTTCAGCGCCTTCTGACAGCCCGTTGCATCCCTGCGGGCGATCTTTTGCACAGAGAGCAAGAAGAAGAGATCAGCAACTACTACTATCGCCAAATACACCCTGCCAAATGGCGCAAAAAATCCCAGCACCACTGCCGCCAGGGCAAAAGCCGCGGCTAGCGCAGCCGCAGCGCGCTCGCCCGCCAGGATGGGCAGTGTGCGCGCCCCGCCTTGCCGGTCGCCGGCCATGTCCTCGATGTCTTTGGCAATCTCCCGGCTCATGCTGACCAGAAAGGAGAGCAAAAAGGGGACCTTGTTGACCAGCAGGCCCGCTACGCCCGCTGCTGCGCCTCCGAATAGAAAGGTGGATCCGGTGAGAAAGGCAACCGTGATGTTTCCTGCCAGGGGCATGGCCTTGAGATTTCTAGCATAAAGAAAGAGGAGCAAGGAGTTGAAGGCGGCCACAGCCAGGCAGATCTGGTTCACCATACCGGCGAAAAGGCAGCCCACGGCAAAGAGGGCCAGAGAATAATAAAAAGCTGCCTGCGCGCTCACGCGCCCGCTGGGAATGGGCCGCATGGGCCTATTTATGGCATCAATTTCTCGATCGTAGTAATCGTTAATGGCGTTTCCCGCGCCCGTAATCAGGAAGACTGTGAGGAAGATGAGTGCTGCCGCCTCTGCATGCAGACCTCGGGCGATGGCCAGACCGATGATGGCCGCTGCTGCCGCCATCATGCAGTTGAATGGACGCAATATCTCCCAGTATGCTCTCAATGTAAGCCAAGCCCCTGCGGCCTCTTAGCCTGAGATGCCGCGCACCAAGTAGAGCAGATAGAACTCAGTTAAGTAGCTATCGATGTCCCGGCGAGCAGGCTTGTCAAAAGAGATATCCTGGGGTGGCCGGGTGAGCTTTAGCAGATAGGTGCTGCTGGCGGGAACCTTTTCGCGATAAATGAGGCCGCAGCTTTGCATCTTGCATACAATCTTTGAACACTTGCTGCTGTCGATGG
>JAQTXY010000247.1 GCA_028688535.1 Methanothrix sp.
CTGCCAATTCAGGCATCTCCTGGAAGAACGGCCAAAAACGATTATGAATATTCACTACTGCAGATGCCAGAGTCAAGCTCTCCAGACTTTATCCGACATTAGATGGTTGACGAAACACTAGTACATCTGGGCCAAATTGAACCATGACTATTGAGAATAATGTGCCTTGGGAACGGCTGATAGTTCTTCACGGATTCGCATGAGAATCAACCTGAGTCTTTCTCACGCAAAGCCGCAAAGCCGCGAAGTTGAAAAGACACTCAATCCACACACATTTGCATTGTGCTGTTGAAGACCTCCTCTCTCGACAGTTCAGTCACATTGCCGTCTCTTGTAACGAGATAATCGATGGCATAATAGGGATGCGAGCCACAGCCGCATAGTTCGCTCTCGAATAGATGGACTAAGTAGCCCCCTTCCGTCTCTTTTGCGTATGTCGGCCTTATTGAAGACGAAACCTGGTAGTAATCCTCCGGAACAGATGTATCATATCTGGGCAATGAGCTTGTCAGTGCCACGCCAAAAGCCAGTGCCTCCTCTTTTGTCTCGACCGGCGCGAATATCGACCGGAAATCCTCAATGCTCTCGATCAACTTGAATTCGTCGCCCTGCTTGATGATATACTTCCGAAACAGTGGCATCATGCAACCTTCCCGCAGTATGCCCTCTTGAGAATTGTAGTCTTCGCTTAGATAGAGGCATTCGACAATAGGTAACTGAGGTGAGAGGTTCTCTAATGCCGGGGAAGCATTAATGATCTGCATGCAGCTAAATCTCTCACCAAGTCCCAGGTCATCACAGTTAAGACTGAAATCCTCGGCCAGACAACCAGCCTCTATGAATGCATTGGAATCATTTTGGATGCTCGAGGCCATCGATCCGCAGATCAGCGTACAGACGCAGATGAGGGCGATAAGCCCAAATAGGATGTATCTTCGCTCACTCATGGAATTCACCAGCTCATGCAATGATGTAGCTGCATTAATAATTAACATTTCGTCATAGGCAAGAAATCAAAGGTAAGAAAAGAGAGTACGAGTTGGCATGTGCGAGCTAAAGCGACAATCCCATCTCCCGTGCTCTCTCCAGTTCCCCTGGCATCTTTTTAATATCTCCCTTCTCGTAGGCCTGGGCGAGCAGGCTGCCTGCATTCACCATGCCCAGATAGTCGAAGGACATGGCAAACATCTGCAGAAGCGGCCCGCAGCATGCCTCCCCTTCCTCTGATGGAGTTACTACCAATCCCTTCTTGCCTGCTAGCTTGCGGTTGGCTATATAAGGCCGCAGCCTATCGATAAAAAGCTTCATCTTGGCGGTAGGCCCGTACCAATATATGGGCGTTCCGAAGATGATGAGGTCGGCTCCTTCCAGCCTGGAATAAATCTCACTCATTGCGTCCGAAAGAGCGCAGGTGTAGCCGGACGATGCCTTTTTGCAGCCCCGACAATCCAGGCAGGGCAAAATCTCCTGGTCATAGAGGCGCATCTTTTCTGCAATGTGGCCCTTCAACTCTGCACCCTTGAGCATCTCATCGACAAGAATCTCAGTGTTGCCGCCCTTTCTGGGACTTCCCAGCACTGCCAAAACCTTCATCCTTTCTCCTTTTGCTCCATCCCATTTTCCTTTTCCTGCATCTCCTTATTTATACCAGTCAAGGCTTTCGTCCACGAATCTTATAAATGATATGAAGAAGTCCTTTGCATCCTGATTCATACCTGTCTTGGAGATTAATTCTTCTGCCTGACCGGCATGTTCTCTTGAGATTGACTTGGCCTCGTCAAGAGCGCCGCAGTCCCTGATCAGACTCTGCACATATTCGATCTCTGCACCCTCTAGGATTCTGCCTTCCTGCATGATTGCAGCCAGACGTTTCTTCTTCTGCTGCGTCTCCTTCTGCAAAGCGAGGATGACATGCAACGGCTTTTTCCTCTTGCCGATATCTCCGCAGGGGACCCTCCCATACTGCTCCTCAGTTGCAAAGGTATCGATGATATCATCCTGAATATCGAAGGCGAATCCTATGTGCCTGGCAGCATCATGAAGCAGCTCCAGATCGTTTTTGGATGCTGATGCCAACAATCCCCCGGCAAGCAACGACGCCTTGAAGAGAGAGACAGCTCTTCTGGCGGCCATGACCTCCCACTCCTTGACATCCGGATCCTTGTATTCGAAGAGCATGTCCAGGATCTGGCTCTCATTGACGGCCCGAAACTCTGTAGCCAGCAGTTTTGTAGCATCTTCAATCTTGTTTTGCTCAAAGCCGGACTCCAAAAGACATTCTATGGCCAGCGCATAGAGAATATTTCCGGCAAACATGGCAGAGGCTAGGCCGAAGCGCTCATCAAATCCCTTGGCGATAGTCTTATGCAGCGTCTCTCCGCCTCTTCTCCGATCTTCCGCATCCACTATATCGTCATGAATGAGGATGCTGTGCCGATAAAGTTCAATGCCGGTGCATACTCTGACAATTCGCTCATCAATCTTGCCGGCGAAGCCCTGGTAGACAATGAGTGTGCTGCAAGCGGACAGCCTTCTTCCGCCTCTGAGCACAAACTCACGGGTGGCTTCATAAACATCTCCCAGGAAGGGATGGTACTTTTGGCCATCTCTTACCATCTCATCCAATCGTCTCTTGAGGTCTTCTTCTATAATTGTCCCATAGCTATCGAGCACATTCGTGTAGTCCATCTGTCCTTTTCGCCTCCGCCCGGCATTCGTCTTATCCGCATGCATTCATCTGATCTTCATCCGATTCCTATAGAACCTATAACCGTTCAATTAGGTTTGAGACACCCAGTCTCCAGAGCAATTTTGGATTCTGCTTAAACAGAACGCTTAGCAGGCCTCTTGTATTCATGCTGGAGACATCCTTTCCATGCAGCGATCCTATCAGATGGTTCAGATCGTCATCTGTAAGCTTTAAAAAGAAGTTTTTCGCACGATAGCGGTTCTTTATCTGCTTGCCGATAGACGATCTCCACCGGCCCTCATATTCTTTCAAGGCTGCGGTACTCACATCCCCCGAGGATACCGCCTTGCCTGCAGTCTCCCCGGCCATTACTCCTGCCCTTATGGCATTTATGATCCCGCCGCCTGTGAGTGGATCGGATTGATGGGCAGCATCGCCAACCAGCATTATGCCGTCTGATGTTGTATTATTCATTGGACCTGAGGTAGGAATTCCTCCTGCCACCATCTGCAAAATCTTGGCCTTGGGCATACTGCTATGCATGAATCTATCCAGCAGCATTAAAGGCTCGCCAGGGCCGGATTGGGAGCCCTGCAGGCCGATGCCCACGTTAGCAAGTTTGTCTCCTTTGGGAAAGATCCATACGTAGCCTCCCGGAGCCGTTCTGTTTCCGAAGAAGAACTGACAATATTCCTGATCGATGCTATCCTCCAAAACCAAATACTGCGCACAAACCATTATGTCCTCAGGTTTTAGCCTGGCACCTAGTCCCGCCCATCTGGCTACTTTAGACTCGACTCCATCCGCACCTATGATCAATGGTGCATCGATCTGAAGATGTTCACCCTGACAGATGGCTGATACCCTCCATAGTCCCTCTTTCCTGATCAATCCCATGGCCCGGGTCTTGACCAGGACCTTGGCGCCAGACTCGGCAGCCTGGAGAGCAAGGCCTCTATCAAAGTTTTTCCTCTCCAGGATGTATCCACCACCTTCTCCTTTGCGATCCACAGTCATGGACACATTATCGCTGTTGGGTGAATGCATCCTGACCCCATTTACCTCCGCCGATATCCAGTCGGGTTGCACCTTTATCAATTCACTCAGTTCCGATCTGATGCTCACTCCCTCAGCGCATCTGATCGGCTCTCCTATCTCCTGCCGCTTTTCCAGGAGTACAACATTCAGGCCCGACTCTGCCGCGGCCTTGGCAGCCATGGATCCGCCGGGCCCAGCTCCAATTACAGCAACATCGAATTTCATTCTATCTTCATTCTATCTGCATCATTTTGGCTAGTGTCTTCTCAAGTCTCTTTTGCGTTTTGGCATTGGGCGCCAGCAGAAAGTCCAGATCCTTTTGAATTCTAATGTAACTTTCCTCTGAAGCCGGGCAATCCTCATAGATCTCCACTCCCTGAAGGCCAATTTGGCCGGGGCT
>JAQTXY010000248.1 GCA_028688535.1 Methanothrix sp.
GGGGACGATGTTCTGCTTAAGGTGGATATAGCCACGGCTGGATGGTATTACTTCGGCATTGGCGATCTTAATGGCGGATCGTATGATGCGAAATATTCCTTTAAAGTAACTTGAGTCTTGTGTGATAAGATTGGGGTCCGGCTTTATTGCCCGGGATCTCCATATTTTTGTCTTTCCTTAAAGCTGCTGCAAGCTGATATGACGCCTTTCGCATTCCGCTGCAGTTTGACTGAATGCTGACCCTCTTGGCAGGAGGGCTCACTGGGCAGCGACTCTGGGGCGAAGCCTGCCGCCTATCAATCGGGCCTTCCGTAACATCGATGGCACTCCCCTGGCGTCATGCGGACGCACACTTGGACGCGGGAGCACGCATGGACGATGGCGCGGCGGTCGGCCTGGCCTCTGCGGCATTGAGCAGATGGCCGGGGATATCTGAGGACTGATAAGAGGCCCTTGGGATCGATCGTGCCCATATTTCGTGTCCGGATCTAATGCAATTATACTGAGCAAGCGGCCGCTCTCTCTCCTGGCAGCCTCACGGGTGTCGGCCAGGTGGGACTGGTGTCCGGCAGCGCCGCTCGCTCACTGGCGCGTGAACACGCACGGGCGGGGGATGCAGGAAGGCCAGAATCCAAAATCGAAATAATCCTCGCCGATAAATATTAAAAGCTTGGACATGCCTCCTGACATTTAAAAAGAAGTTCGGAGCTATGCAGAATTCTTGCTGGAGAAAAGATCTAAAAAGAAGAAAAAGGTGCCAGCTTTTGATTGGGAAGGTGCTCTCGAGGATCTGGGAGAGCAGTATTCTTCTGTAGAACTCCAGCATGAAATTGGAAAGATGCGAGGTGCTTAATGTACCTCTTGGACACGAACATATTTTGGAAATCTTGCTGCAACGAGAGAAGAGCAAGGCCGCTAAACATCTGTTTATCGCAAATCCTTCCACAGATCTTTTTATAACGGATTTCTCTCTTCATTCCATAGGTGTTTTCCTAAGTCTCGAAAAGGTTCCATTTGGATTTTGATGATTCCTACCAATATGCTGTTGCACAGAAGTATAACCTGCAGATAATGAGCTTCGATGCAGATTTTGATCGCACGGAAAAAGGACGCAAGATACCAGAGGTGCAATAGGAATATAATCCGGGCGACATTGTAGACTCTTCCTGCCTCGGGTTGGCCAGCAGGCGCTCGCCATCCCTGTTTCGCTGCGGGTGGCAGCCAGGCGAGCCAAGGAGACCAGCAGCTACCGATCGCTCACGGGCGCAGGAGCCACGCAGGAGAGAAGACAGGATGTGACGAGTTCCGGATAACTTATTTCGCTAAGCTGAAAGCCATTCTTCTCTGCTAATTTCTCCTTGTCTGAGAATCTTCTTTACCAGGTCAACGCTAACATCAGCTCTATGTGGATTTGGGATCATCACCCTGATCGTCCCTTTCCACATCAAGGGATGTGGCCCTTTGCCAGTGTAAGGACCTTCGAATCCGAGGGCATGCAGTTTTCTTATCAGTTCATTCCACGAAACCGGGCATAACCTTTACATGCTCTAGGCCTCGACTGGTGCCTTTATGGCCTGGCCTTCAATCACCGGGATAGGTAAATTGAATCGCAGACTAAACGCAATCCAGTCTTCTATGGCCATCCTTAAGTTTTCATGGCACTCTTCCGGGGTTTTACCGGTTGCCCAAACGCCTTTCAATTCGGGCACTTCGCCGTAATAAGGCTCTTCATCATCTATGACTTCATAGACCGCCTTAGTGATTGCAGCCTGGATGTACTCGCAGAACATATAGAATTGCATTCTACACCTTGAGATTTAACTTTATCTCAGAATCTAATCTCGAAAATAGGGCAGTCTCAGACTGGAGGGTCCTTGCGGAGCCGCAGGCCGGTCGGGCCTAAATCAAACTGCCTGCGGCCACCCCACCCTAAAGGGATGGGGTATGCTTCGGGCCGCACGCACGCCCGGCTAGCTGGAGATCAGAAATCATCGAGCCTTCTTTGCCTAGATTCCCGCGATCTGCAAACTTGCGACTCTTTTTTTGGTTTTCCCTGTGATTCCTTAATATAGTGCTATATTGTGTCAGCAGTCACATTTCCAACGGATTGAAAGAATTTGCCACTTGACCACAAGCTTTCGCCCCAATATCTTTTATCGATACTTTGGCACCAGTACGATGTGGTAGGTAATTTGACCATAGCCATGACTGAAGCTGCGCAATTCCAACGCTTATCACAAAATAACAACTGGTTAGTTACTCACGACCTAAGGTCTTATGTGCGTGAAAACTAATGAGGATTTAACTTCTGCGATACTTATTTATTCGTTCTGTCAAGCTCCTGAAGGCTGGATGGTTTCATGAGGTTAGGATCGTATTTTGCAATCTCAGCCCTCATTCTCGCTGTATTATTATCGGGATGCACAGAGAAGGCTGAGGACAAAGAAAAGGCAGTGACAGAAGGAGCGGCAAATGCCGATGCAGAGAATGCAGCCGCAGCGGCGGAAGGCAGCGTTAAGATCGGAGCGCTGCAATCGCTGACCGGGGATCTGGCGTCATATGGTGGGCCCATGAGCGATGCGATCAAGCTTGCGGCCAAGCAGATCAATGAGAATGGCGGCCTCTTGGGAAAGCAAGTAGAGCTTTTGGTTGAGGATGACCAGACCAACAATGTGGCCGCAGTCGATGCTGCCAACAAGCTGGTCAAAGTGGATAGAGTTCCCGTTATCGTGGGTGATACCGGCAGCGGACAGAGCATGTCCATTATCGATATCACTACCGGAAATGGCGTGCTACAGATCTCTTCATCCAACACAGGAACGGAATTTACATCTTACAATGATAGCGATCTCTATTTCAGAACAGCGCCCTCGGATACCCTGCAAGGCTCTGCAATGGCCAATCTGGCCAAGGAGAGGGGGTACAAGACAGTATCAACCATCGTCATCAACAATCCCTATGGAGTGGGCTTTGAGGAGGTCTTTGTAAAGGCCTTTGAAGCCAATGGCGGAAAGGTGCTGGAGAAGATAAGATACGATCCGTCTCAGACTATCTTCGATTCCGAGGTGCAGAAGATCGCAGCCAGCAAGCCGGAGTTCGTAATGATGGTCTCATATCCCGAGACCGGCAGCCTCATTCTCCGGACGGCCTATGAGAAAGGAGCATTGACCAGCATGCCTTGGCTGCTCTCCGAAGGCCTGAAGGTTGATAACATAGCAGAGCTGGCCGGAAAGAATGCCAAGGGCGAGTATATTATTGCAGGATTGCAGGGCTTGGCGCCGGATCAGAATGCTGGTGGAAAGGCATATGAGGCATTCCGGGATCTTTTCAAAGCTGAATACGGCAAGGAGCCCGGAGTCTACTGCAGTAACAGCTACGATGCCGTGGCTCTGGTGGCCCTGGCCATCGAGCAGGCAAAGAGCGCTACCGGAAGGTCCATAGCCGACAACCTGAGATCGGTTGCCAATCCGCCAGGAGTCGATGTCTCAGATCTGAAAGAGGCTTTGAATCTGGTAAGAGAAGGCAAGGATATTAATTACCAGGGCACATCGGGTGACATAACCTTCGATGAGAATGGAGATGTAAGCGGATCTTATACCGTTTGGACCATTGCTCAGAACGGAAGCTTTGTCCAGGGCGAAAAGGTCGCAGCTTGATACGGATATAACTTCCATCTTCTATTTTTTTGGCTTTTCTCTAATTGGTTTGCAGTTCTAAGTCTCCCAACCCAAGTTTACCCTCGCATCAGATTCATAGCCAGATCGAGCACTGTCCTGGGCCGGGAGAGCAGGACAACGCTTGCGGCATAAGCGGCTTTTTGTGCAAATGAGCCTTCTGAGATGAGCCTCTTTCCAGAAAGGCCATGCACAAGCCGATCTATCTCTGCATCTTTCATCATGGAGAGAGTCTGCAGAGATGCTCTGCCCATGCGATACTGCCAGTAGAACTCCATCTTCCAGAGCTTCTCATACCGGGAAAGTGCTTGACGGGATACGTCCCCGGCCAGGGCCGCCTCTCCTGCCACGCTGCCGCAGATGGTGCCGGCCCGCATGCCGTAAGCCAGCCCGCTCTGCCCGGCAGCTCCTCCCGTGACCAAGAGGGAGTCGGCAACAATCTCACCCGGCAGA
>JAQTXY010000249.1 GCA_028688535.1 Methanothrix sp.
CTCGCTTCAGATTATAGATGGTGGGAAGAATGCCTGGCTCCGGATCGGACACTACCTGATCCTCCAGATCCTCGAATCGATCCCCTAGCTTCTCCATGATTAAGAAATAGTGGTCCACAATGGCGTCAATCATGGAATAGGCCAGATAGTCCGCACCTTGCCTTCTTATCCTGCCCTTGGCAGTGCGCAGTCGATCTCGCAAAGGATTAAAAACATCAACCTCTTTTTCTTTAAAAGATATTATAAAATTCGGCCCCAGGATCATGCTCACCTGATCCATATCTAAGTCGGTATCTCCCAGATCATCTTCATCGTCCTCATCTTCTGTCTTCTTATCACCCTCTTCATCATAGTAGAGCATCTTTAGCACAATGAATATGTAATCATCATAATCCTCAATCTTAGGACGCTGATCGGTGAGGATATCTTCCAGAACCAGTGGGTGAATTCCATAGCATAAACCTAGTTTCTCTAAAACATCCATCTGATGAAGGCCGTCAATGTTTATCCAGGTTACCGTGGGCATATCTTTGAATCTGAAACACTCTTCTACTTCTTTGGCCTCTGCTTCATGGTAATGCTTCTCATCATAATCGATTATTGTGATCTTAGGCCTTTCCAGGGGCTTTTCGCTTGCCATCGACAGAGGGTGGGCGGCGAGTTCCAAGATGTCTGAGTTGGGCCCTTTATCTTTCGAGGAGATATCATGCTTTTTCGACCCTCTTTTGGTGATTTGGCCCAAATCGTTTATCTTCAAAGGGCCTAAACCTTTTGCTTTCTCCGTAATGCTCTTGAATGTAGCCATTTCAACCTCTAAACCGGAGATGTCTCATCTTTTGCCCGCTCCACCACAACAATCTCATGCAAGTCCTCAATGCCTTCAATCGACCTTATGCGATCGTTTATGAGATTATTCAGCTCCTCCAGGTTTTTAGACCAGACCTTAAGAAAGAGGTCATACTCACCCAGTATCCCATAGACCTCAGTTATCTCTGGAAGCTTAGCTAGAGCCTTGACAGCATGATCATGTCTTTCATTATCCGTTTGCACAAGCATAATCGCAGTTACCGAATAGCCCGTAGCTGCCGGATTGGTCATAATTGAGAATCGCTCTATGACCCCATTGGCTTTCATGCGTTTGAGCCGAAACTGTATGGTAGCATCGGAGATGCCGGATCTTCTTGACATCTCTTGCAGGCTCATTCGCCCATTTTCTCGAAGACTGCGAAGAATGGTCCGATCCACTTCGTCAATATCTAAGCTATTGCCCATGTCGCTCTGGTATTCTCCTTAACAATATTTCATTTCATTGGTATATTACCAATGTTACCATATAAAGGTTACTCATTCTCCAACATTTATTATCAATATGCATATGTAAGAAGTTCGTACAAAAAGAAGAAGGTGTAGGAGATGCTCACTGGCAATTTTCCCACTCGTTGGTCCTCGGCCCCCTTTCAAGGCAGACTGTCGTCACCAGTGTCCATGCACGAGATACAGGGCGGCATGATTACAGAGTTCCCTGGTTCACCAGCTGCGCAGGTGTAGCATGGTACCCAGTCCTCATTGTAGATCCGGCCGCTGCAGTTGAGACCGAAGCACGTGGGCGGTTGCCAGTCTGAGAATAGGGACGAAGGCAGTGCTCCTCCCACGCCCAGATCGATTCGCGCCTCAACATCAGCGGCGGCATAGTCCGGTCCGTCCACTGAGAAGGCCTCGATGTGAGCCACGTTAACATAGACACCATCCGACTCGGCCATTGCCCGGTATACTATGGTCCTGTTCTCTCCTGGCGTCAGATTGAGAATATTCCAGGTTATTAAGTTAGATCTCGTATCAGAAGGCTCTTGTGAAGAGTTGAGCAGTTTCATGGATGCAGGTAGCTGATCTATCAAGAAAGCTACCATAGTGTATTTCTCCCGGTTCTTGAGATTCAGACTGTACCATACTACCTTCGGGTCCAGAGCATCAATACTGGCGGTCTTGGAAGCGTAGATCTGAGGTGGGCAGCAGGTCAGCCAGTTTAGGTGGACAATGGAGAAGTTCCTGGCCAGCGTCCAGCCGTTCCCGTAATTGCCTGCTGCCTCCACCTGGTTGATCAGATTGGATGGATTCTCGGTAATATTCAACTGCAAGTCTATGATCACCTTGCTGCCGATACCCATAGCAGGCAGCGACCAATTGGCATACCTAGTCGTCAGCTCAGCCGGCCTTAGTGATGAGGTGATGTATTCGGTTCCAGTCGGGAAGATGTCCTTCACATAAACTGGCCCTAAAGCCCGGTTGCCGTTGTTCTCGATGATGATCTGATAGTCTGCATAGGTGGTTTTAAGCAGGTCCACTTTAGCGATTTTACTCAAAGAGATATGCGGTCGGTCATATTTGGCCACGCCGCCCAGAGAGGCCTTTCTATAGATATCGAAATCTCCGACATAAGTTTCTCCTTGATCTACCTCATCGGTGCTATTCGGAGTATTGTCCCTATAGATTGTTCGGAAATCGGCCTGTCCGGTCACATCAGCCTCGAATACCATCTCATTGAGGCCCCGAGCAATAGAATGCAAAATCAGGTTCGTTGCCGAGGTAAACCGCCCGCTGATCAGGCTGGTAGGCGTTTTGGACCACAAGCCTTCACTCCACTTGATATCGCTGGATGTGGAGAAGGTAGGCGTGTAGTTGTAGCTCGTCTGCTGATGAGTGAGGTTCATATCCTTGGCGATATAGTTGACCACCGTACTGATCTTCTCATTACTCTGGTAATTGCCCGTACCCGATTCGTAGGAGGACTGGGCTTTTCCAAGATCTCTACTCGCAGACACATAACCCGTGCCGTTCACGGATTTCTCGTACTCCACATTCTTGCCGTATTCATCAAACTTCTGACTGATCTTGAAGCTGCCCACATAGTCTTCCTGGGACTCGAAGACCTGGCTCGCGTTCCAGGTTCTATTCTCATCAGTATCTTTCTTGACGAGGCCGATGTGACCCATGCCCTCAAAGTCGGTTTCGGTCTTCATGGTGCTGCCGTTCTCGTTCAGCTTCAGTGAACTGCTCTGATTGATGCGGCTCGCGTAGGTATACTCCTCGTTTGTGGAGCCACCCGTGGCGTAATTCTTTGACTCTGCCTTCTCCGACCATTTGCTCATGAAATCGACATTACGATTATTGGGCAGAGAAAAGGTGGTTGGCTTATGCGTTGCAGTCAGGCCCTTGGTTCGCTGAATAGAACGGTTGGAGTTGTGGTAGCGGATCACGTCCTCGCTGGCATAGTCGCCACTACCGTGCTCCTTGAGGGAGACATAGGTCTGGGGAGGACCGACGTTGACGTCGGCGGATGCAGTCATTGGTTTGTCTTCGCAATATATTATCAATCCATTTGAATCCACCATTTTTGCATGATTCGTAAGGATTACTGGCTCTGTACGGATATCATTATGAACATTGACGAATCCATTTCCGATCACACCTTGATCTATTTTAAAAGAGGTGTTGCCTATGTCTTGTGCCACCTGAACTAGGATAATAATCGTACCACTGTCTTTGGAGGGGTCTATATTCCATTTGTTGTTTTTACCATCGTCAATGGGCATTGGGGACGCTGATATAAAAGACACTCCTCTTGGGTAGTCATCCACGATCATATATCCAGAAATGCCACGCCACGTAATATTATATGTTACATAGTCCCCTGGCTTCACAACCTTAGGTGAGGCTGTCTTCGTAAGGCTGCAACCTGTGAGAATCTTCACACTTTCTGTTGCCTTCGCAGTAACCTCGTTTCCATCTGGGTCTGATGCGGTGGCGATAACTACATTCTCCAACTTCGGCCCATCTCCCGATTTTGCGACGTAGTCCGCGTAATAGCTACGTGCCTCACCCGGTTCCAGGGGATCCGGATCGTTGAGCACTATTATTCCCAGCTTATCATCGTTGAGGGTCAGAGAGGTGAGAGCTATGGTGCCGTTGTTCACCACTGTGTACTTATATTTTATAATATCGCCTGGTTTTGCCACCTCCCGATCTGCCTCTTTGAAGACTAGCAAACGCAGCAATGGCTGAGGGGTCTGGCAGCTCCATCCCAAATTGACGCAGGCCTTATTGCTCACCACTGCGCC
>JAQTXY010000250.1 GCA_028688535.1 Methanothrix sp.
GTACCAAGGATCTTCGAGATTCAACGCCATTTTAAAGAGGGCTTCCTGTGAGAGGGACACGGCTAACTTTCTAGCATGAGTTGCTATAAAGACTTAACCGGTTACCCATAGAAAATAGCGAGGAGCCAGATTTTCAGATCTGCGATTCCTCGGTCCAAGCATTGCTTTGATAGAACCGAGAGTTCGATCTCAGCCATATTGAGCCAACTTCCTTTCTTGGGAGTAAAATGGAATTCAAACCTCCTTGCAAGCTCAAAAGCCTCATCTGGAGGCAGGGCTTCATAGAACGAACCTGCTGTATGTGTGTTCAGGTTATCCTGGACCAATAGAATGGTCTCAGCTTCTGGATAACAAAGAGCAAGCATCTTCATAAATTCCGCATAATCGACTCTTGTCCGGCGTTCTTTTACGCAGACAATCCTCTTGCCAGCGCGGGGTTCAAATGCTAAAAAGATTCAGCATGTTACATTGCGGATATATTCATAATGCTCTCTCTTGGAACTTCCTGGTTTGATCAGAATTGGGATAATCGCATCACCGATCAGTTGGCAGGGCCTTTCATCAAAACAGATAACTGGATGCTTTGGATCATAAGGTTGTTCATATAGATCGAGCACCTCCTCCTATGCCAGATGAAATCGGCAGTCTCCTTTCCTATACACCAGCGAGTCTTTAACCAAGGCTTGAGTTCATTTTTTTCAACACCCTTTGCACGGTCATATTGAATATGGAATCAACAACTTCCAGCTCAACGAGCTTGTCCGCCAAAAGATTGAGAGTCCATTTTGATCTGCCGTCAGGAGGCTCTGAACAAGCAAGCATGGTTATCTTTGCCTGTATCTTTCCGTCTATCCTTGTTGGGGCACCACTGCACGGTTTTTCGCTCAACGCATAATCCAAGCCCCCTTCACAATATCTTTTCCTGATTCGGCATACTGTCGATTTGCTAACTTTCAAAGACTCCACAATTTCGTCATCCCCTAGATCATCATCGGATAGCAATAGTATTCTAGCACGAGTTTGACTTCTTGCAGAGAACCTGCCTTTGCGAAGATATTGGATCAATTCATCTCGTTCTTGTTCACTGAGCTTAACTACATACACACTCTTCATTGCCATCCAATATTATAGGTAGGCCAGAAAACTTAAAACTTGTGTTATGGTGCACTAGGAACCGCATCATTGCTTCCATTACATGAAAACAGGTTCAGCAGAAGCGCCATGTTAAACTTCTAAAAAAACACGGCCAAAGATGGTGATTATGGTAGGCTGAATAGTTGCCATCGATCTTGAACCGTAACACAATTTCTTGGATTGCATGAACCTTTACCACAACCCTTTTCTATTGTGGCTGATAAGCCTGTCCAGAGATTTCATAAAGGATGAAAGAGGCAGAATACTATGAGATATGCGCTTTATTTGCTTTTAACTCTTGCCCTGCTGGCAGGTCCTGCCCATGGCGAGGCATCTGTAACTGGCGGTTGGAATATTGTCGGTAATTCCGAAGGCTTCGGCTCCGGCATTAGCGGAGTTTATTCATGCGGGGCAGATCCATCCATTACTCTAGGCATAACTTCAACCTCCTCGTTATTTGGGCCAGGGAGCTTCTCTGACAGCAAGATTGGTGATCAGAGCGTAGAGGTAACACTTGGCGGGTACACTCTTTCCGCTTCATATGACGGAGACGTGAGCTCTAATGCTTCACTCAGCGGTCCGGGATCGGCATCGGCATCTGCTTTTGTAGGTGCTTCGGCTACAGGGATATCGACGGGTGGAGCCAGCCACGATATATTTGGATCCGCGGATATAACAACCGAAGGCTATCTTTCCGGGACTGGAACAGCCGGTGCTACAGCCAAGGGAAGCGCAAGCTATGGAGTCACGAAGATTGGCACGTCCTCTGAGGTATGGGGACAAATCAGTGGAAGTAGCAGCTTGATGATGGAGGGCCAATCCTCTGGAGCCCTGGCAAGCACCGGCGGAGCAAGCAACGGATTGCATACTGATTCGCGCGCGACTCAAGACATCAGCGGGATTGTGAGTTCATCAAGCACCAGTGAAATAGTTTCCTATCTGTCCGTGGTGAATGAAGCCCAGGCAAATGGGACTTCTTCGGGCGTGGCCCAGGGTGGTGCCTGGGATTCAAGTAGCACCGTCAGGAAGCAGCGTCTAGCCAATGAGAATGTGGCATCTTCCGTTACTGGAGAACTAAATGGATATACGGAGTCCAATGCCCAGGGAGATGCGGCTGATGTCTCAGCCATTCTTCAGTCCAAGGCTACTAAAGATCCAGGAGGCTTGACCGTATCAGGAGGGCCAGCTACTTACGCTAGCGTAACTCAGTCTTCTCAGGCCCAGAGAACCTACTCAGAAACATGGGTTAAGAATTCAATATGGGGATCTGTAGCCAGGGGTTTAGGTAGCGCTACAGCCATTCAGTATGGAAGCTTAAGCGATCTCGGATCGGGAGCTCATACCTATGAGTCCAACTCTTATGCGCTGTCCTTTGGCAATGTCCTGATGAGGACTGATTTTACTCTGCAGGGGGTTAAGAATAGTTCAACGGGCAATGTCAGCCTGGACACCTATGCAGAAGCGTCAAAAGGTAAAGTGGCCTTTGCTGGCAGCATCATAGGGCCTGTGGGCCAAGGCAATATGTCATCTTCTGACGAGTCTATGACAAACAGCGCTTTTTTCATAGGGGGTGTGTCGCCATACTTGGACCTGTTCCACTTTTCATACATAGCGGCCGGCGCAAATCCGCCAACTGCTGAGACCCACAACATCGTTGGCAGGATGAATGTTAACTGCCCGGGAGGAACCGAGGTCATCATCCAACCAGCAAAAGCAGATACGAGCGAAGATCCAAACACCGCTTGGAGCAGAACGGAGGGGTACTATGCACGTACCGTTTAATTTTTTTTGTTTGTGTTTAGGTCCTCTGAATAGGTTGATAGATACATATATCATTAGATGACGAGCATGAAGGAGGCACAACCTATATTGAAAAACAATATCATTAGCCAAAAATTCCTGAAATCTGCTTCCTTTAATAAGCGGTAAAAGAATCTGAAAAATGGGCTTATAGAAAAGCAGGCAGAAGACCCGCTCCCTTCAGGGGGCGGGATGAATGCCGTGCCTAATGCTATTGAACTTGATACGAAATCTATATCTTGTTAGGGGTCCATAGATATCTCGATGGAGGAAACAAGATACGCTCACTACAATATTAACTATCATCTTGTCTGGATACCTAAGTATCGCAGAAAGGTGTTAGTTGGTACAATTAAGGCGGATCTTGAAAATTTCATCCATGAAATCGCTGAGAAGCTTGAGGTCAAGATTGAATCTCTAGAAGTTCAACCAGACCATATCCATCTCTTTGTTTCCACCCCTCCGAGATATTCCCCTGCAAACCTGATCAATGCCTTCAAAGGAGCCACATCCAAGCGATTGAGAAACAAGTACCCCTATCTCAAGTCGTTGCCTTCGATGTGGACAAAGAGGTACTATGTAAGCACTGCGGGCAATGTTTCAGCTCAAGTGATTAAGTGATACATTGAGGAGTATCAGGGATGAAGACTGCCTACAAGTTCAGGATGTACCCTAATAGGCAACAAGAAGCTCAATTGAATCTCACACTTGATACTTGTAGGCATCTCTACAATCTGGCATTGGCCGATAGAAAGTACTCATATGAAACCGAAGGTATCGGCAGAACCTACGAAGATCAAGCTGCTCTGCTGGTTGTAGAGAAGAAAGACGGCAATTTCACATGCGTTTTTTCCCAAGTACTTCAAGATGTTCTTCGCAGGCTGGATAAGTCATTTAAAGCGTTCTTCCGAAGGGTTAAAATGGAGAGAAGCCTGGATACCCCGGGTTCAAAGGCGAAGGCTGGTACAAGTCATTCACCTATCCGCAAGTCGGGTTCAAACTGAACGGCTTAAAGTTGACTCTCTCCAAGATTGGCTCTATCCGGATATTTAAGCATAGGGAAGTTGAAGGCAAAATCAAGACTTGTACTATCAAGAAGGACAATCTAGGTCACTGGTATGTGATCTTAGTATCTGAGGTTGAAGACGTATCTCCGATTGATCCAAAGACCG
>JAQTXY010000251.1 GCA_028688535.1 Methanothrix sp.
GAAGGATGAGTAGACCTCGATGGGGGATTAAAAGATCAAGCAGGAGGAGTTAAATTTTGGATTTCAGGGATGCTAAAGGGCCGGTTGTAAATCCCTCTGGGAATGTAGAGCAGCAATTCGGAGATAGAAATTATTTTTTTATCCCAAAACCTGATGAAACCCCCCGGCTTCCTTTCATCCCGGAACCGCCCTCTGATTTCACAGGCCGCAATGAAGAGCAAAAAGAGCTTTTAGCGGAGTATTCAGCCGGCAAGAACATCATCGGCCTGCGCGGCATCGGTGGCGTTGGCAAGACGGCTCTTGCTCTCAAGCTCGCCGAATCACTCAAAGATCGCTACCCAGACGGCCAGATCATGGTGGACATGATGGGCACGACCAATCCCATCACTCCCATGGAGGCAATGGCCTATGTCATCCATTCTTATCATCGCAACGAAAAGATTCCCGAAAGCGATTCTGAAGTCAAAGACAGATATCTTGAAGTGCTTAATGGCAAGCGCGTCCTGCTCCTTCTGGATAATGCGTCCGATGACAAGCAAGTCATCAAGCTGATTCCTCCCAAGAGCTGCGCTCTTCTCATCACCTCCCGCAGGACCATCAAAATACCCGGCCTCTTTAAAAAGGACCTGGACGTCATGAAGCCAGGTGAAGCTGTTGAGCTGCTGCTCAATGTCTGCTGCCCTGCAAAGCAAGATAAATCCCGCAGATCGGACCCAGCCTGGCCTGAAATTGCCAGCCTCTGCGGCTTTCTGCCGCTGGCCTTGAGAGCTGCCGGAAGCTATCTGGCCAATTCCGAGGACATCAGTCCGAAGCAATATGCTCAGGAGCTGAAGGACGAACGCACCAGGCTTGAGATGATCGGCGAGCAGGGCGTGGAGATGAGCGTTGACGCCAGCTTCGGCCTAAGCTTTCAAAGGCTTGCTCTTGCAGTGCAGAAGACTTTTCTCGATCTATCAGTCTTTCCGGCGGACTTCGATGCCCAGGCTGAGGAGCAGATCTGCCTGGATGATAAGCACAGGAATTTGAGTGAGCTGGTGCGATGGAGTCTCGTAGATTACAAGTCTCAAGATCGGGATTACGGGCGCTACAGGGTGCACGACCTCTCTCGCCTCTTTGCCTCAGCCCGTCAGCCGGATGAATCGAGGGAGATCATTGCTGCAAGGCATTCTTCTTACTACAAAGATCTGCTAGCTGCAGCCGACCAATTCTACCTGCAGGGAAGCGAAGGAATTCAAAAGGGTCTTGCGCTCTTTGACAGAGAGGAAGTGAATATCAACGTCGGTCATGCCTGGTCCTGTAAGAGCCTGGAAGTAAATTCTCAGGCTGTGAATCTCTGCATGAACTACCCTGGTGCAGGAGTTTATGTGATAGATTTGCGCCTCCATCCGACGCAGAGGATTTCCTGGCTTGAAGAAGCCTTGAAAGCCGCCCGAAAGCTGAGGAATAGGGGCATGGAAGGAAATGCGCTAGGCAACCTGGGCCTGGCCTACGCCGACCTAGGCGACGCCCGTAAGGCCATCGAATACTTCGAGCAGCACCTTGCCATAGCCCGAGAGATCGGGGACCGAAGGGGCGAAGGAAATGCGCTGGGCAACCTGGGCAATGCCTACGCCGCCCTGGGCGACGCCCGCCAGGCTATCGAGTATTACGAGCAGCAGCTCTCCATCACACGCGAGATCGGGGACCGAAGGGGCGAAGGAAATGCGCTGGGCAACCTGGGCCTGGCCTACGCCGCCCTGGGCGACGCCCGTAAGGCCATCGAGTACTACGATCAGGCGCTGGCCATCTTGCGTGAGATCGGGGATCGAAGGGGTGAAGGGGCTTTACTGGGCAACCTGGGCCTGGCCTACGCCGCCCTGGGCGACGCCCGTAAGGCCATTGAGTACTACGATCAGGCGCTGGCCATTGATCGTGAGATCGGGGACCGAAGGGGCGAGGGAGCTGATCTGGGCAACCTGGGCAATGCCTACGCCGACCTGGGCGACGCTCGTAAGGCCATCGAATACTACGAACAGGCGTTGGCCATCGCCAAAGAAATCGGGGATAAAAGGAATGAAGGTGCTTGGCTGGGCAACCTGGGCATCGCATACAAGAACCTGGGCGACGCCCTTAAGGCCATCGAGTACCACGATCAGGCGCTGGCCATCGCCCGTGAGATTGGGGACCGAAGGGGCGAGGGAGCTGATCTGGGCAACCTGGGCCTGGCCTACGCCGCCCTGGGCGACGCCCGCCAGGCCATCGAGTACTACAAGCAGCGCCTTGTCATCGCCCGCGAGATTGGGGACCGAAGGGGCGAGGGAAATGCGCTGTTCAATTCCAGTCTGGCCCTCTACGAACTCGGCAAGCACCCCGATGCTATCAAGAATGCAGAAATTGCCCTCGAAATCTACAGGCAGATCGAAAGTCCCTTTGCAGCCAGGGTTGAGCAAAAGCTGGCCGAATGGAGGAGATAGCCCATCATGAACTACAAGCCTGCAATCAACCAACGTGGCCAGACGATCAACGGCCCACAAACCAACGTAGCAGGAGACGTCTCTGGCCCGCTCTTCTCCGGCCAGTTCCAGATCCAGGGCAGTTTCATCTACAATGAATCTCTAAAACTTCGCCTGCCCTTCCAAAGGCCGCAGCGAGTCCCTCATTTCACAGGAAGAGAGGCCGAGCTAGCCTCGCTCCTCCGGGACCTTCAGGCTGGCCACGCAGTCACAATCTGCGGCCCAGGAGGTATGGGCAAGACCGCTCTGGCTGCCGAAGCTATCTGGCAGCTTGCGCCCGCAAGCAATCCGCCGGACCGCTTCCCAGATGGAATAGTCTTTCATACCTTCTATCACAAGCCTCAGGCTGCTTTGGCTCTGGAAGAAATCGCCCGAGCTTACGGAGAAGACCCGCGTCAAAGCCCTTACGAAGCAGCAAAGAGAGCCCTGGCCGGCCGCCGGGCTCTGATAGTCCTGGATGGAGCCGAGGCCTGCGATGACCTGCAGGCAGTTTTAACAGTCACAGGAAGCTCTGGAGTTCTCATCACCACCAGGCGCCGAAGCGATGCTCCAGAGGAGCCAAGCGATCTGCTGCCTTTGCCTGAGGATAAGGCTGTCGAGCTTTTGCAGTCTTGGGGCGGCTCGATGGCTGCAGATGAAAAGATATCTCGCAGCATCTGCAATCTCCTGGGCTGTTTGCCCCTGGCCATATTCTTGGCAGGCCGCTACCTGGCTCACCGGCGACAGATTGCCCGCGACTATCTGGCCTGGCTGAAGGAGACGCCACTTGAGGCTCTGGACAGGGGAAAAAGGCAGCATCAGAGCATTCCGCTGCTGATGGAGCACAGCCTGGAGCATGTAAGCGATCAGGCGCTCTCCTGCCTCGGCCTGGCAGGAGTTCTGGCCATGAAACCCTTCGAGCCTGAGGTCATAGCCATAGCTCTACAGTTGTCTGCTCTGAAGGCGAACTTCAGCCTGGGCGAGCTGGTCGATTATGGACTGTTAATGCGCCCCGAATCCAGCTATCAGATAACCCATTCTCTGGCACATACTTATGCCAGGGAAAGGCTGTCTGTATCAAAGGAAGCACTGGCTCGACTGGCTCAGCATTACGATAAATTCAGCCGAGAACAGATGAAGCTGGGACTGCCAGGATACGAAAACTTAGACGCTCAGAGAGATCACATCCTGGCAGTTCAGTCTGCCTGCAATAGGATCGGGATGCTGGCAGAGGCTCGGTCTCTTGTGTGGGCTATCAAAGATTATCTCGATCTGCAGGGGCATTCGGGGGAGAGAATTGCCATGTTGGAGAGGGGACTGGAGGCAGCACATTCTGATGCGGCAAGCTATGACGAAGCATCTTTTCTCACTATGTTGGGCCTTGCCAGCGCTGCCATTGGAAATGCTCGCAAGGCCATCGACTATCATAAGCAATCACTGAAAGCTTTTCGCAAAATTGGGAAGAAGCAGGGCGAGGGAGCTGGTCTGGGCAACCTGGGCCTGGCCTACGCCGCCCTGGGCGACTCCCGTAAGGCCATCGAGTACTACGAGCAGGCGCTGGTCATTGCCAAAGAAATCGGTGATAAAAGGAATGAAGGTGCTTGGCTGGGCGACCTGGGCATCGCATACCAG
>JAQTXY010000252.1 GCA_028688535.1 Methanothrix sp.
CATCGTCATTCTCATCACGGCGATATGGCAGGGTGTAGTAGCAGACCATATCCAGGCCGTCGCGCGATTTTATCACCTTGGGAATCATCCTGGCCAGAGGCAGTCCCTCCAGCTTTTCTCTGTCTGTGAAAAGGAAAGAAGCCTTCTTATTCGTCCGGTCGTAGCGATAGTAGCGCGCCGGCCCATTGTCTCTGGTGAAGACGACAATCCAAACCTTATCATCCAGGGTGCGGCTTACTACCGACATGTCCCCTTCTTCCAACTTGCCAAGAAAATCGATATCCTTCTGGATGGATGGGTCCAGAATCTTCCATGCCACCCGGTCATAGTAAAAAGCCACCGCCTGCACAGTCTTCTTCATGGGGTGAGTCATAATTCCGTACAGGTCCGATCTGGGGTCTTCGGCTATGAGAGAGCTCTCTCTTGTATTCATATCAAAAGCATAAAGAGCAGCCGTGTTTCTTCCTCTGCTATCGATAAAATAGCTGACTTCATTGCTCTTGTTAAATCCGGAAAAGCCGGTGGTGAGGGTATCCTCCATCTCGATCTTCATGAAGGGCTCCCAGCGTTTGTTTTCAGCGGGAGTTGATATCTGGATTCCTCCGTCAGCCGTCATGTTGCTGGCCATTCTCACCTGGAAATCGTTATCGATCTTAAAGTCGGAAAACTCTCTATTCTCGAGAATCTGCGTCATGTTTCCAGTCTCAAAATTGAGTCTGTAGAGATCATGATACTCGGGGTCACGCTTATTCAGAGCGATTATGGCCTCATGAGGGTGATTGATGCTGATAGCTCTGAGCTCAGCTCTGACGCCCTCAAAAGGCGTGAGGTCCAGGATCTTGCCGCTGCTAAGGTTGACGCTGTAAATGCGCCAGTTCTCGTCTCCATTGGCATCCTGCACATAGAGAATGTGCTGGCTGGTGTAAGACCAGAGGTAGCTTCTGATGCCGCGATAGGTGTCATTGGTCACAGGCTTCGCCATTTCCGGCGCATCTGCCGGTCCTACCCAGATATTGAGTACACCATCTTTCGGGGCCAGAAAGCTGATATTTGAGCCGTCCGGGCTGATTCTGGTGGTGATTTTGTCCGGATTGCCAAAGAGCATATCACGAGTGATAAGTGAGCTATTATTCCTATTCGGCTCCCCTGCCTTGGTATCCGCGCCTCCTAAAGACACCAGCAGGATGGCAAAAATGATAATAACAAGAAAATTTTTCATCGTCAAATCTCCTAATTAATGATAACGTAATCACACTATCTCGGTGGCTATGAGAAATCCAATGGCCCTTTCCGCCAGAGGGTATCTATGCACCAGTGCCTTGAACCTCTTGCCGTGATTAGGCTCAAGAAGATGGGCAAGCTCGTGCACAATCACATAATCCTCAACCCACTGGGGAAGATTGGCCAGCTTGCTGCTGATGAGAATGGTGCGAGCGGTACAATTGCATGACCCGCGCCTTCGCTCCTGATTTGTTGAGTAGCGAATGCTGTTCCAACGTAGAGATCCCTGGAAGTATCGGCTGTTTAGAAGGCTGGCCCTTTCATGCAGATGATGGTCATCCTTGGGATAGACTCGCTTCTCCAGTCGAGAACGCAGTTTTTCTATATGACCCTGCAAAGCTGCGTCCGAGATCGAGGCAGGTGCTAAAACCTCCATCTTTCCCCCAACCATCCTGGCCTGGATGGTCTTTTTGCGTCGCGCTGATCTCTTTATCAGAACCTCCAAAGCAACTGCCTCCCTGCAATACCAATGATTATCTGACAGGCTATTAATAACTTTCTTTTTTGATGATAGTATATAAAAAATAATAAAGTTTAAGATTAAGATAAAAATATCTTGCTTTCATGAGCAGGGCAGCCAGTCCACACTAATCTCCCCAGGAGGACTGCCTGACCAAAGCTGTATGAACTTTTCAATGGAGAACACACCAGTCAGATCCTCAACGCTGCGGCCCAAGAGCTGATGGCGGCCCATGAAGGAGCCGGTGGGATCGATTGATTGCCAGGCGATATGGGCTTTGCCTATCACATTGGAATTGATGCTGGCCTCAAGACCACCGGCTGGGTTTCCGGTAGGGCTAAAGCCCCGACTGTCTCCCGGCTCCCCGTCTTCAGAGGAACCGGATTGCACCCCATAAGCTCCAGTATTAACCTGTGTATTCCTCTGCAGATGCTCAATGTCAGTGTAAGACTCGGTTAATGTTGCGCCTGTATCATAATTCTTGATGGTGAGGATATCTTTCTGGCCAGCGTTGTTCATGGCATCTGCAAAGCTCACGGGCATTGCTTGCACCCCGAAAATCAGAGCTGCTGTTGCCACTATCAAACAGATCTGCTTGAGCATTTCCCCAACACCTCAGATCGGTGATTGTCGAACATTTATTTTAAGCTATTGCTCGCATTAATGAAATCGACGAAATATTTGCCCATGCGATCTGGTTTTTGTCTGGTTATGAATATAAAAAAATAGACTTGCCGGCTTACAGCATATTATCCGTGCTCATGCTTGGAGCAGTCGGCTGTCCCTCTTCCAAGTCTTGCAGGGTTAACTCTCGGTTCTGCCGGGCAGCCTCATGAGAAGAGTCAAGGGTGAGCGCCCTGGTAAAGCAGGTCAAAGCATCCTGATATCTTCCCATTTGCCGCAGGACTACACCTTTGTTATTCCAGCCGGATGGGTCTCGGGGCCTGACTTGAGTGGCCTCTTCAAAGCAATCCAGAGAGCCGGAAAGATCACCATTATTGGCCAGAGCCATGCCCTTTCCAATTAAAGCGTCATAGTAAGATGGATTTATTTGCAGAACCTGGTCGAAGATGGCAATGGCCTCACTGTATTTATTCAATCCCTGAGAAAGTGCAATTGCCAACAAGTTCATAGATTCAAGGTTAGAGGCGTTGATTTCAAGCGATTTATCAAAACAAGAGATCGCGTCATCAATTCTGCCTAAGTTAGCCAGAGCTTTTCCCTTATTATTCCACAGGTCAGTACTGTTCGGCTCCAGCTCCAAGGCCTTGTCATAGCTTGCAGCCGCCTTTTCAAAGTCACCGGATATGAAGTAGTCATTGGCCTGATCAGACCAGAACTTTGCCGATTCTCCCATTGCTGGCAGAACTAATATCGACGCCAGCACAGCGATAATAGTAATTGCGAGTTTCATGGAGGGCTCTTCTTAAACGAAGGTGTAAATATTTCTACCCCTTGACTTAACTACAATCCGCCATTCTTTTTAATTTCATCCATGAAATTATTCCATTTTTTCGCCGGGTCAACCTTTTGCTTGATCAGGTCCTCTGGGCTGTATTCCGCCAGTGTGCCATGATCTTTCTTCTTTAGGATATCTTTGAGATCCAAAAGAGCTCTAATTATACTTGCAGCTTCATCGTGAAGCATCATTGCCTGTTTTAAGCTCAGCTTTGCCGTCTTGAGATCTTCCTCGTCTTTCTTCTCCTTCTTATCCAGGATCTCAATCAACTCGGCGATTTGCAGACGCTCTTCATCTGTTATCTCCTTCTCGTTGATCAATCTCCAGATGAGGCGATGCAGCTCAATTCGGCCCTGTCCAACATGAATCTCAGGTGGCAGATCCTTTTCCGTCTGATGATACTTTTCCATCTCGCATGGAATGACACTTATGAACTTAACCGGTTTAGGTTCGATAATTTTGGCAATTTCATGAATTGGTATAACACAGTAAGATTTCATGAGTCCCTTGATACAAAATGGTATTTACAGACGCCGGATATAGCATTCTGGTCAAGGTTGCCGGAAGGATGCAAATTGGGAATGTTCCTGAATCGAATGGAGACTGAATTAAATGGTTAAAAAAGAATGTAATTTTCGGGCCAGAGTATATAAAGTCCAAGCATTCGGGACTACACAGCCTTTGCCGGATGGCAAGAATGAGGATAATCCCAAGAATCAGGATCTCGTTCGTCGTCCGGCAAATCCATCTTATCAGCATCCATGTAGAATCAAGAATGTTGGTAATGAGATTGCACGCAAGTGTCTATTAATATTAGGAATGCCGTTTAGGATCTGGAGTGATAAAATGAGACTTAGAGTAATCAGTTCCAGAAATGAGATTCCCAATTTGA
>JAQTXY010000253.1 GCA_028688535.1 Methanothrix sp.
CAGAGAGGAAGATCAGATATATCATTCGGGCCAAAAAGAGATGCGAGAGCACCAAAAGAATCGCGGAGGATCTGAAGTTAAGCCCGTCCTCTGTGAAACGTGTTTGGATGCACTGGACGAAAACCAAGATGCCTCTAATCATTAATAAATTTGGAAGAAAGAAAAAGACCCTGGACGAAGAGTCCGTTAAGCTGATACTTGAAGTCCACAAAGAGCAAAATTTGGGTGCAAGACGACTGGAAAAGATCATCGAGTTCAAGCATGGAAAGCATATACCGCATAATGCAATTCATAAGGAACTGCTATCCCACGGTTTGGCCAATGTTAACCGCAACAAATCGAAGCGCAGAAAACCTTGGATTAGGTACGAACGCAAACACAGCCTGTCCATGGTGCATCTGGATTGGCATACAAGCATTCACGATGGAAAAAAGATGTACGTCTGCGCAGTCCTTGATGATAGTTCGCGGCGCATTCTCGCGGGCGGAGAATTCAATGCCGAAACAACAGATAACGCTTTGCAGCTCCTCAAAGAAGCTATGGATAGATTTGGCTGGCTGACAGGTTTTGAGCAGGTGCTGACTGATAGGGGGACGCAATTTTATGCCAACAAGCGAGACAAGAATGGTGATGCAGATAGCAGATTTGAGGTTTTTCTTGAGGAGAATAAAATCAAACACATCAAAGCTCGTGTCAAGCATCCTCAGACCAATGGAAAACTGGAAAAATGGAATGACACTTATGAACTCAACCGGTTTAGGTTCGATAATTTTGGCAATTTCATGAATTGGTATAACACAGTAAGATTTCATGAGTCCCTTGATACAAAATGGTATTTACAGACGCCGGATATCGCATTCTGGTCAAGGTTGCCGGAAGGATGCAAATTGGGAATGTTCCTGAATCGAATGGAGACTGAATTAAATGGTTGAGAAAGAATGTAATTTTCCCGCCAGAGTATATAAAGTCCAAGCATTCGGGACTACACAGCCTATTGAGAATAGTGAAATCTTTATCTAAGACTTCATTAGAAATATACGGTTCAAAAGAATACAACAAATTTAAATTTGAAATATCTTTTGACCCGGAATTCCAAACGCAGATTCCTTGCATATATGACCCATCTGGCTCATGAATATATCTCTCAACGTTATAGCTGATTTCCGACCCCGGCGGTTCAAAAGGGCCGGTATGGTAGATATACGCATTAGAATAGGTGACTATAATAGCGATAATGATGGGGTATAAAAATTGCCCGATATGCTTTAACACCGGAGCGTACTTCATTAGAAATCCCAAAATCCTTTCCAAAGTCAAGCGATTTATCTCCCTCTATAGAATACAGATTCTTTTGATATTTAGAGGATTCCTATGACCCCCACTTTCAAGGGCACAAATTTTCATGTATATCGTATTTAGCTCGTCATTGCTGATCATATCAAAAATTTACCTTTAGATCAGAAATTACACGCAATCCCCTTCCGGCCCGCCTCACTCCTTTCACCAAGTAGTGTCACATCAACGGCAACATATTTTGACTATGTGACTCTACTATTCTTCGATGAAATGCGATGGTCCACAACACCCCGGCCAGGAAAAGAAGAGAAGGATTTGAGTCTAGGAGCTAGCGACCTCGCCAGGGGAATCTAGGGCCTTGGAAGGCATCAAGGGCATTCCCCATCTGGCCGGAGAGAAGCAGGCCGGGCGCGCAGGGTGTTTGTCCAGGAGCTAAGGGGCGACTCCTGGAGAGAGGCCATAGACATCTACGACCACATAGACCTCAAGGAGCTGAAAGAGGCTTATTTGGCGTGCATACCACAGTTGGGAATAAAGATTATATCTCAGAGGATAGAATTAATTTGAATTATACATTAGAACTATGAACTTAGCCGAGGGAATTAAATTTTAGAAAGAAACGAATCTATTAGTGGGGAACATATGAATTCAGACAGCTTAGTCAGTCTTATTTCTAACGGTGAAAATCTCGATATAGAGTTCAAAGGAGAAAAGAATGGAACAATAAATGATAGAGACCTCATAGAAGCAGTAGTCTGTCTAGCAAATCGTTCCGGTAATGGATCTGGATGGCTTCTTATCGGAGTTGAAGATGATGGAGAAGTAACAGGAGCAAAGCCACGCCATCCAGGTGGAATAATTGATATTTATCAAATTCAAGCTCTTATAGCCAATCGTACTCGACCATCAGTTTCTTGTAAGGTTGAACTCGTTAAGATGGGTGCAAAAAATGATATTGTAGATGTTATTGTAATAGAAGTACCTCCAGCAAGAGTACCGGTGGGCACAACGGATGGGAAATATCAGCGTAGGAAGATCGGTGGCAAAGGAAAGCCCGAGTGTGTACCTTTTGAGTTCTCGGATATGTTAGGGCTTCAATCCCAGAGATGCCTGCAAGATTATTCTTCGTTTCCAATAGAAGGTGCAACATGGGACGACCTTGATCCACTTGAATTTGAGCGTTATAGAAGAACCATACGAGAAAACCGAGGCAAAGGGGATGCTGCTCTTTCATCTCTCTCAGATATTGAATTGGCTAAGGCCATTGGTGCAATTGAAGCAGATCGTGAAATTAAATCAGTCAATGTTCTGGGCCTGCTACTTTTCGGCAAAGAAGAATCATTGAGCCGATATATGCCATCCCACGAAGTTGCATTTCAAGTTATTTCAGATACGCGTATTCAGGTTAATGATTTCTTTCGCTGGCCATTGATACGGCTTATGGAAGAGTTATCCTCCAGATTTAGAGCCCGCAATCGAGAAGAAGAGTTAATGGTCAACATCTATCGGATTGGAATTCCTGACTACTCAGAGCAAGCATTTAGAGAAGGTTTGGCAAATGCGTTAATCCATAGAGACTATTCCAAAATGGGAGCAGTCTATGTTCAATGGCACGATGATCGCATAGAGATCTCGAATCCCGGTGGATTCCCGGAAGGCGTGCGATTAGATAATCTCTTATCAACCCCACCAAGGCCACGGAATCCCTGCCTAGCCGATGCTTTCAAACGAGCTGGGATTGTAGAGCGTACGGGCAGGGGTATAGACACGATATTTTATGAGCAACTGAGAAATGGACGGCCAGCGCCTTCTTACGATCAATCCTCATCAACAGATGTTGTCTTATCTCTTCCAGGCGGAAAGTCGAATTTGAACTTTGTCCGCTTGATTGTTGAGCAAAATCAGATGGGAAATCCGTTTAAACTTGAGGATTTGCTATTGCTAAATCACCTTTACCTTGAACGGCGAACAAATGCAAAAGAAGCATCGGAAGTCCTTCAGCAATCTGAGTGGAAAGCCCGTTCAGTGCTTGAGTACTTGGTCGAGAACGGATTTATAGAAACAAGAGATGGAAAAGAAAGACATTATCATTTATCTGCTCCTACCTACGCACGACTAGGCAAGAAGTCGGCATACGTTCGAGCTCATGGTTTTGAGCCGATTCAGCAAGAACAAATGGTGCTTCAATTTGTCGAAAAGCATGGAAGTATTTCGCGTTCCGATGTGGCGGAATTATGCCATTTAGATGCACCGCGTGCATACCGTTTACTGAAAAAGCTAAAAGATAAAAAAGTGCTTGTTTCTACCGCACCTAGTGGTAAAGCAGTTCGCTACGAAAAGGCATAGTAAATATATCACCGAAAACGTTCTGTGAATGCACGGAAATGCACAGAAAACACACTGTTAATGCACGGAAAACGCACAGCGAAATGCACGGAAATGCACAGAAATGCACGGATTTATTTTCTGTGAATGCATGGAAATGCGCGAATAGATGCCGATCCTCTTTTCGACATTCGCGATCACCTCCTGCCCGGCAACCATGCCCTGCCCACAGATGTCTATTTCTTCCAGATTGTTTCAACTCTTAAGTAGTAGTGTCACAATATCTAGACCGGCACGCAGCAGAACTAGAGGAAAACGGAAACCCTTGTGAGGCCCTCGCTTAATCCCTGAGTCATTTCTTGTGGTGCAAGTAAATGACAATGAATAGTTCCATTCCTAAAAGACCCATTGGATTACTTAGTAATTATATGCTCCCGTCGGGATTTGAACCCGAGTCGAAGGAGTG
>JAQTXY010000254.1 GCA_028688535.1 Methanothrix sp.
TGTTAGTGTCTTTTTAGCCGAAAAAGAACGTTTTCACCTCTTAGGGGTTCCATCATGAAACTGATCTGGAGGCCCTTGGAAGGGAAACAGTTATTAATGGGATCATCAATGCAAAGTGCGGATCGGGCCCGTAGCTTAGCCAGGTTGAGCGCACGGCTGATAACCGTGAGGTCACGCGTTCAAATCGCGTCGGGCCCATTATCTTAATTCAGCGAGAGATCTCCCCTTCCAGTATCACGTTCATGACGAAATTGAAGGGCAGAGCCTGACACCATCCCGCTTTCTCAAAGATGGACATGAAGCATACGCCCATGAGCTTCTTGTATTTCATTTTGCCCAGAAATTCTTTCATCTCCTCCGGCTTGACGCCGATCTTGGGCATGGCCATGCCGCCCAGTATTACAACGACATCAGCCTCGGCACTTGTGGCGCCTGCCAGCTCCATTCCATATTCTGTGGCTGCGATGCTCCGTGCTTTATCCATGTTTAATCCGGGCATAAAGGCCAGTACCTTTTCTCGCACCGGGTAGCCGAGAAATAGGGCAAAGGGAGTGCAAAACCCTGGTGAGCCAATGAAGACGATCTTCTTGTCGTCCTTCACCAGATCTCTAAATCCGTTCAGCATTCCGCCTAGGCCCTTAACGTCCTGTATCTTCTCCATAGTGATCATTCTCCAATTATCCCTCTAAGCATTGCGTTATAATATATCAGATGCGCTTGCCAGCCGGGTCCATGAAACGTTCCTGTTCCAGCGGTCAGCCGCGACTGGGCGCATGGCAGAGCCATGAGAAGCAAAATTTCGGAAAAAAGGGAGCGTGTTTATCGCGAGTATGCCGGGCATGATTCAAAACGTTTATGAGGATAGAACTGTCTTTTGGCTTTAATGTCTAAGAGATCTGTGGATAAGGGTGAGAGTGGCAAAAAAACCATGGCGAAGCCCAACGAGGCTGAGCTGATGGAGGCCTCGTCCGTTCCCCTGAAAAAGAAGGCCAATGCAGCGGCCAAGGCCGGCATTTGGCAGAATAGCGATTTATATTTATATGCAGGATTGATAGTGGCGGCACTCTTCTCATTCTATCTGCGTGCCATTGTTCCCTGGAACCGGGTCTTCTCGGGGAGCAGCGTCATATTCAGCAGTGAGACCGATGCCTGGTATCATATGATGCTGGCCAAAGGCACTGTGATCAACCTGCAGAGAATGTGGTTTGATCCCATGACCTATTTCCCGCATGGTACGCCGCTGCACTTTGGTCCTTTTGTGAGCTGGGCCATAACCATATTCTCCTATATATTCGGACTGGGACATCCCAGCAACCATCTCGTTGAGGTAGTGGGCGCATTCTTGCCAGCCGTCCTTGGCGCACTGCTGGTCTTCCCTGTCTACTTCATCGGCAGAGAGCTATACGGCAAGAGCTGCGGTCTGGTCTCGGCTTTGATCATAGCTGTGCTTCCCGGCCAGGTATTGAGCCGCACCACATTGGGTTTTACAGATCACCACGCAGGCGAGATCCTCTTTAGCAGCCTTACTATGATGTTCCTGCTGCTTGCTCTTCGCTCAGGCAAGAGCATGAGCTTTGCGGCTGTGCAGAAGAACTGGTCTGCTTACAAAAGGCCACTTCTATATTCAGTTCTGGCCGGTGTATCCCTCGGCCTTTACATAGATGCCTGGTCATCCGGATTTCTCTTCGAGGGAATAATTCTGCTCTTCATCATGCTGCAGAGCATCTTTGACCACATCCGCAGAAAGAACGTGGAATACCTGGGGATTTCCGGGGCGATAACATTCCTCGTGGCCACGCTGCTGGTGCTCCCATTTGTTGATTCCTATTATGGTTTCAACCATTACCTCTACAGTCTCTTCCAGCCCACCATACTTCTCCTGGGAGTGGTTGCCGTCATCTTCTTCTCCGTCCTTTCCAGGTTTATCAGAGAAAAGGGATTTGAGAGCTATTACTATCCGGGCGCATTGGTGGGATTGGCGGCAGTAGGCACGACCATACTCTACTTTGCTCTTCCTCAGTTCACCAAGCCGCTCTTGGCTGGCCTGAGCATATTCCAGCAGAAGACGGGAGGCGCGGCAACGGTTGGTGAGGCATCGGCACTGTTCTCCAGCGGGGGACAGTTCTCCTTAGGCAGCGTTATCACCTCGTTTCCCGGCATAGGCTACAGTCCAGATCCCACTGCGATCATCCGCCTGCCCGAGATCCTCGCAATCTTGTTTACCACTTTTACATTAGCCTTGATCGCGCTGGTCTTGCTATTGTCCAGAAATGTTAAGGCCCAAAAGCCAGCTGAAATAATGGTCTTAACCTGGTCTTTGGTGATTCTCATCATGGCTCTTGCCCAGAACAGATTCACCTATTATTACGCCATAAACGTAGCCATTCTCACCGGCTTTTTGGTGGCCTGGCTGCTTCAGAGGTTTGGTGTCAAGGATCTGGACCTGAATGTGGTCGGAGACCCGGCAAAGCTGGTCATCTCAAATCTCAAGACCATTCTGGCGGCAATTTTGATCTTCTTGTTTATCATCCTGCCAAGTCTCAACTGGAGCATAGTATACGCTCAAAGTGCCGGAGGCCCGGAGTCTGATTGGCTGACCTCAACGGCATGGCTGCAGAATAACACGCCCGAGCCTGGTATGGACCTTTATGAAAAATATGTGCGCCCCGCAAAAGGCAATTATGCCTACCCGGAAACGGCTTACGGTGTCATGTCCTGGTGGGATTACGGACACCTCATTGAATGCGTAGGCCATAGGCTTCCCAATGCCAATCCATTCCAGCAGGGAATTGGCAGTGTTACCAAGAATGTTTCCGGCTCTTCGCCCTTCTTCTTGGCGGAGAATGAGAGCCAGGCGGAAGCTGTGCTGGCGGGCCTGGATCTAAACCGTTCACAATATATGAACACCAAATATGTGATGATCGATCAGCCCATGGCGGTAGGCAAGTTCCATGCCATGGCTGCCTGGAGTTCCATTCCCACTTCAAAGTACATGGCCGGAGTCTACCAGCAGCAAGGCGACAGTTGGGTGCCGGTGCAGATATGGCTTGAGCCTTATTTCAAGTCCATGGCGGCTCGTTTGTATTTCTTCGATGGAAGCGAGACGGCTGGAGATATGGGCGTGGGACTGGCTTATCGCGCCAGGGATGCAGGAAATGGAATCACGGTTCCTGTGCTTACCGAGGCGCCCATGATCACCCGCAATCGTACTGAGCTGGAGGCGTTCATCAAGGAGAGCCGGGATAAGGGGGACAATGCTGAGATCGGAGCCATGAGCCCTGCTAACCCTGCTTTCCCGCTCGAGGCCCTGCAGCATTACCGCCTGGTGCACGAGTCAGAGAATACAATAACCGCCGGCCAGAAGTTCGTCAAGGTCTTCGAGCATGTGCCGGGCGCGGTGGTCAGCGGAAATGCTCCGCCGGGAACTAAAGTAATAGCTGCAGTCCCCATCATGACCAATCAGAACCGGGCTTTCCTCTACCAGCAGTCCAACACCAGCGACGCCAGCGGCCGGTTCATCCTGCGGCTGCCTTATTCCACAGAAGGGCCGATTGCCAATGGTACAAATTTCGATACCAAGCCCATGAGTGCCTACCAGTTGTCTGTGGGTGACAAGACCTACGAGTTGAAGGTGCCTGAGGAGTACGTCCTCTCCGGAGATGTAATAACGGTATGAAGCTCCTGGAGGAGATGAGCTGGCCACAGATCGAGGCGGGCCTGAAGGAGACGCAAACAGTGATCCTGCCCGTGGGAGCAACCGAGGAGCACGGCCCGCATCTTCCCACGATAACCGATACCATCCAGGCCATGGAGGTGGCGCGCGCCGTCGCCAAGGAGCGAGCGGTCTTTCTGGCCCCTCCCCTTCATTACGGAGTCTGCCGCAGCACGCGAAGATTTCCCGGCACCATCACCGTGGGGCATGATGCCCTGCGCGCCTATGCCAGGGATCTGCTGCTCTCTTTTTATGATAGCGGTTTTAAAAGGGTGCTGATTCTGACCGGCCACGCCGGTGGGCAGCACATGGCCGCTCTGGAAGAAGCCTGTCAGATGGCGGTGGAAGAGCGCG
>JAQTXY010000255.1 GCA_028688535.1 Methanothrix sp.
GCCAGACAATTCCTGCAAACACTCAAGGATATACCCAGCATGGGCATAACCGGTTTCCACTTAATGCTCAGCCTGCCTTTTTCGGGTATCCCGGGATTCACCCAGAAAGGCTTTCCCGGTTTTAGCGGCTGGTTAACCGCCGTCTTTGAACCCACTGGATGGGCCGAGCCCCTGGGAAGCAAATTATTCTGGGTAGCCAATCTCCTGCTCTGGATCGGTTGGATCAACCTCTATGCCGGCCTGTTCAACTGCCTTCCTGCGGTGCCGCTGGATGGCGGGCACATCTTCAGGGACTTGGTGCAGTCCGGCTTTGAGAAGATCGTCCGGCCAGCGGAGGCGGAAAGATTCACCAAAACTACTGTGGCCATTCTTACCTGGTTGGTGCTGACATCCCTGCTCATAACCCTGGTCGCGCCGTTCACTAATTGGCTGACTATTTGATTTCCTTTTTTTTCGACACGTTAGTTTTAAGCCTATAAAGATAAAACAGAATAAAATGACAACAATGGCAACAATGGCAATTGCCGGCAGGTAAGGTAACCTTATGAGGAAAAGCGTGGTTTGGCATTTAGCGGTCCTGGTGGCCCTGGCAGTACTACCGGCAATGGCGGGCACTGCCCATTCTTCGGAGATTGCAGATCTCTATTCAAGCATCGAATCAGCGGATGTTACGTTGGCGGGAGACGTGGCTGGCATGGCTTTGCGACTTGATCTGATCGATGATGGAAGGCTGCTCACCAGCCGAAATCTGACGCTGGATGGTGCGGGAACCTGGATCGTTCGCTGGCCGCAGATAGAAGCAGAGAAAGGAAGCTATGACGTCTGCGCCCTCTTATTGAAAAATGAGACTGTCGTCTCCAGGAAATGCTACAACTTCTATTACGGAGGAGTGGAGCCCATAAGGTTTGATGTACGCGATTTTCGTGCAGACTCACGGGGCATGCACCTTGCCATCAGTGCCAGTGATCCTACCGTTGTGGATATCTACTACATGCTAATAGATGGGAACAAGGCTGCTTATGTCACCCGAGAGCAGGTGGTTTCTATCTCAGGAAGCTTTGCCATGCCGATCACCAGGGATTATGCCTGGAAACAGATCCTGGAAAGCGGACACGAGTATGCCGGGCGGGTGAAGATTGTTGAACTGAATCACAACATGACAAGGTCTTTCATGAATTCCTTCCAGGCAGTCAATGATGCTAAGATTACCGAGACCTACCAGGATGAGACCGGTGCCAGTGCTACAGTAATGGGCAACTCTCGCGTTCCATTTGAAGGATCTTTGCGCTTCATTCTATCTCAAAACGGCAAAGTTCTCAATACCACAGAAAAGACCACGCCGGTCCTTCTTACCGGAGACGATGAGACGGTAGAGATCACCTGGAATAAGACTCTTGAGCCAGGCATTTATCAACTGCGCACGGTTTTGCTGAGACAGGGCGGCACGGTAATTGATTTGGAGGAGAATGTGATTGAAGCCAAGCCTCTGCAAAGGAGCAATGCCACAGATACGGCAAAGGAGGCAAGCTTTCCGGCAGGGGCTGCGGCAGTCGCAATGCTTATGATTGTACTTCTTCGGAGAAGGAGATGAATAATATGCAGAAAAATCTGGTTAGCCTTATCTGCACGCTAGCGCTGCTGGCATTTTTAATGCCGGCAATGGCTGCAGAAGATAGTCTTAACGCCACCGTGAACGCCACGCTAAACGAGACCCAGAACGCCACGGCCAGTATCATGCTAAATACGACAGCGAATCTCACAAAGAGCCAGACACCGGCTGCAACCCAATTGGGTTCTGGAAAAGAACTATCTCACAGCAAGGTTCTTCGGGCAGGCTTCGAGAAGACCAAGGCCGTAAACAATCTGGATGTGTATGGCAATAAATCCACCTACAATATACCATTCAGCACATCCCCGAGCGCTCCATTTGATGCAAGCTCGCGCCTGGGAAATGTATCCCAATTCACTTATAACACCGACAATTACATGCCTCTTTACAATATCAGTCAATACTCAAGGACCAAGCCCATTTATGAGGTACCAGGCACAGTCTCATCCAAACCGGTTTACAGCATCTCCGGCTATCCCAATATCAAGACTGTAAATAGCATACCTTGATGGAAAAAGAAAAGCAAAGGTAATTGAAAAGATCAGCCTCGAAAGGAAAGCTCTTTTGACCTTTAGAGGAACCTTTGAATTTTTGCAGCCAATGCTGGCTTGGGGTAGGCTCCTACCAGCTTATCGATGAGTTTGCCATCCTTGAAGACCATCAGAGTGGGAATCGCTGAGATCCTGTATTTGTTGGCGGTCTGCATATTCTCATCGACGTTCAGCTTGCCGAAGACGACTTTTCCCATCATCTCCTTCGCGAGCTGCTCGATAATCGGCCCGATAGTGCGGCAGGGTCCGCACCACTCCGCCCAGCAGTCCAGGATGAAGAGAGGATACTGGCTGGCTGCGGCATCAATAGTCGCGTCTGTGACCACGACGGGCTTATCCGGCAGCTCTAGGATCGGTTTCGCGGGTGCGTTCATCTCTTTTTTCATCTGTTCCATTTTCTTCCTCTTTATCTCTTCCAACTCGTCCAAGCTCAATCCTCCAATCTTTCTTTGGCCTTTACTATGAGGGATTTGAAGTAGCCCAGATCTACGGGCAAAATCTCGAAGGGCAGGTTTGTGAAGTCAAAGAATTCCAAAAGCTCTTCCTGGCGCTCCTGTGCATCTTTCATGGTGTCTAGGTAGACACAACCCCGAAATGAGCCCATCTGCATCCTGGCCTCTTCCACACCCCAGTTCAGGCGGCGAAAGATGTCCTTCCAGGCATCCAGCCAGCCGGGGGAGAGGTAGAAGAAGAGACCATCCTTGGCCTTGTTCTCCATCCCCTTGCGGGTGATGAAGGCGTCCACACAGTTCTGACAGGCTACAAGCAAGGCATGGTAGGGCCTCAGGATTTCATCAATCTGGGGATGGCACTGGCCGTATACTACTATCATGCCTTCGGTTCCATTATTTTGGCACTTCTCAAGCTCTGCCACCAGGGCCCCTTTGAGATCATCGAAGTCTACGTGCAGGCCTGCTCCCAGGTAGTGGGCCTCAAAGGGAAAGCCAAGCTCTGAGCGCAGCGCTTCGATCTCCTTTTCAAAGATGCCGCAAGCAATGATTGCATACATAACTGAAGTGACTTTATGACGGCAATAGGATATATCTGTGATCCTTCATACGAGATTCTTCAAGCGATCTTCATAAGCCTTCCACTCAATGAAATCGTCCTAGCGTTCGAAATTCTCAGGAAGCTGCTGGATGAAGAAGTGTTGAAGTGGGCTTTATTTCATAGAAGCAGGGGGGAGCTTTCCCTAACGAGGACGACCTGATGGAGCTGGAGACCGCAAGAGAGAAGGCATGGAGCGAGACGCGAAAGAAATACGGCCTATAATCAATACTAATCTCTGAGAATCAGCGCCTGCTGTTTTCAGCATCTGGAATCAGCTTTCCACTTCAACAAACCAATCCGAAGCGCCCGGATTCATCCCTTCTTCCGCCAGAGACTGAACGCAGCCTACTATCGCCTCATTGATGTTCTCCAAGGCTTCTTCCATGTTGTCGCCCTGGGAGTGACATCCGGGAAGTACCGGGCAGCTCACTATGTAGCCGCCCTCTTCGGCTTCCTGAAGAATAACCTTGAAATTCATGATCTACAGCCCACTGCGCAGTCCCTTCTCATCGGCCTCTTTTATCATGGCGTCTACGCTTTCCAGAGCTTTTTCAGCCTGGTCGATTTTGATATGAGGCTTCAACTCTGTAATCAAGATTGCCCGCAAATTTTCGGCACATTTTTCGTTGAGTGTGACGTAAAGGGCAGTAGCCTGGCGCTCCAGCTCTGCAACACCCATTTTCCCAATCTTTTCAGCTACAAACTGCATTCTCTCGGCATATTTCCCTCGCGTCTTTGGGTATCGATTCAGGAAATCCTGGCCGGTTTTTGTGGGGAGAAGGCTTGGCCCATAGGGGCGGCGTGATTTATATTCGACCAAGCTATCCGCCCGCATGGCGGTGACTGC
>JAQTXY010000256.1 GCA_028688535.1 Methanothrix sp.
GGGCCACATGCCTGGGCTCGCGCGCCTCAGCCAGCCTTGCCGGATCGGTGGTCTTGGCTCCGCCATAGCCGGAGAGAAACTTCTTCTGGCCGAGCAGGATGCCTTCCAAAAGCGCCTCGGGCTCCAGTGGCGCCGTTCCCGGCAGCGGATCGTCTATCGGCCTCCAGCAGTGCAGGCATTGGTGGTTGCACTCCAGGGTGGGCGTCATCTGCACGCAGCGATGGCTGGAGATGCCGTAGAAGTGGTGCTTGTAGCACTGGTCCCCGCCCCGCATGGCTCGGCTCAGCCACAGGCAGGGCTTGACGGCACCGCCCCCGACAAGGTGGTAGCCCTGGCGGGTGAGGGTCTGAATTGCCTGATTATCAGATTGCATTCCTCGGGAAAAAAGAATATTCGCAGATATATAGCTGTGTATCCGGATGTTGTGCGTTTCCTATATAGCAAAGAATATGACCCGGAAGTCGCAAAGGCGCTACAAGATGCTCTGGCGATCACCGGCATTAATGGCAGTTTTAGCGATAGTGGCAGTCTCCACTTCTTGTGCCCAGCAGGTTGTCCCTGCTCAGGAGATATTAGCGAAAATAGCCGGCAATGAGCCCGTTTATTACGATGGCGTTTCCATCTCCGGCGACCTGGATCTTCGCTTGCTTTCTGCGGCGCAGGTTTCCGACTCTTTCGCGCTTATCAACTCCTCCCTCGGAAATGCCTCCTTTTCCGGTGTCACCTTTGCAAAGGATGCCGTCTTCTGGGGCACGGCCTTTGGCAACGCCAGCTTTGAGAAAACCAGCTTCTTGGGCCAGGCCGACTTCGCGAACACCAGCTTTGCCAACGCCAGCTTCTCCTCCGCCACCTTCGCACAGCCCGCTCTTTTTGAAGGCGCGCTCTTCTTTGACGACGTGAGCTTCGAAGATGCCGTATTCGCCAAGGACGCCTTCTTTAGCCAAGCCCTCTTCATGGGCAATGCATATTTCAATTACTCAGATTTCGCCTCTTACTCTTACTTCCCGGGCGCGCAGTTTCTGGGGGACCTTCTCATCTCAGATGTCGATTTCTCGGGAGCCCTGGACTTTTCTGCTGCAAAGGTCTTCGGGCGGGCCAACTTCTTCCAGTCCCGCTTTAGCAGTGCAGTTTTCTCCAATGCAATCTTTTCCGGCCCGGTCCACTTCGGCCTGGCCAGCTTCTCCAGCCTCTCCTCCTTTGGAGAAGCAGTCTTTGCCGATGAGGCTAATTTTAATCTGGGCCGCTTTTCCCAGGCAGCCTACTTCTCGGGAGCACAGTTTCAGGGGCTTGCCCTCTTCGGCCTGACCAAATTCGAGGATATCGCCAGCTTGCAGGGCGCAAAGTTTTATGATGATCTCAACTTCAAAGGAGGCTCTATCTCCACCATCCTTTTGGATAAGGCACAGTTCGCCAAGAATTCTCGCATCATCTTAAACGACACCGACTTTAATCGTTTTAAGGCCCACTGGAATGAGATCGCTGGACAGGTGGTCTGGGACCCGGGAGCCTATTTAGCGCTTGTTAACAATTACCACGGTTTGGGTTGGTCAACAGACGAAGACGACTGCTACTATCAATATCGCAGCCAGAGTCAGGCTGGAAAGGAACTGGGCTGGTCTAAGATCATCGATATCTTGGCCTGGCTATCTTGCGGTTATGGTGTGAGGCCCAGTTATGCCGGAGCATGGTCGCTTATTATAATCTTTCTTTTTGCTTTGGTTTATTGGAAGGGAGACGGCATCAAGAAGTCTGCCAAGCCTCTGCATGAGCCGGCGGAGATGTATGCTGTGCCGGGACCCGTTACCTTGCGCAACGCTCTATTCTTCAGCACCATGATCTTCATCTCTCGGGGGCCCAATGAATTTCTGCCCGTGGGAAGAAACAGATATTACGTTATCCTGGAAGGAATTCTGGGCTGGCTGCTGCTTGCGCTCTTTCTGGTCACCTTGGGCAGAGTCATGATCCGGTAATCCAAATACAAAAGTGATAAATCTTGGGCCGTCTTGTATTGGACCATTGATAACTGTTTCCAGACGGCAAATGTTGCATATGGCCATCTTGTTGCTCCTCTTGCTGGGCGAGGCCTCGTCAGAAGAGAGCGTACTTGATGGCGCATCATCGGCCTCATCGGGCATTGCGGCCCAGGATATCCTGGCTCAAATAAGATCCGGCGAGTCCTTGGACTATAACAATGTCACCATCACCGGTGAGCTGTATTTGGGACCGGGAGATGGGCCCATCAAGCAATCAATAAGAATTACCAACTCGCGTTTCCAGGGGCCGGTGAGAATTGTTGGCGTGACCTTCGATGAATTTCTGGATCTGCGAGGATGCATCTTTCAAGATGAGGTCAGCTTCATTAAATCCAGGTTTCTGGGAGATGCCAAATTTGCCGGCGCAAAGTTCGGCAAGCAGGCAGACTTTGCGGAGACCTATTTCCAGGGACCGGCTTCCTTCATCAGCACGTCTTTTCAAAATGACAGCAGCTTTGGCAGCGCTCAATTTGATGGAGATGCTGTGTTCCTGGACTGCAGTTTTGCCAGCGATGTCGACTTTAATTATGCCAAATTCCTCCGATCTGGATCATTTTTGAATGCCAACTTCGAAGATGTAAGCTTCTTTGAGACTCAATTTGCCGGTCAGGTTACATTTCGGTCGGCTCAGTTTAAAGGTAATGCCACATTTGCCGCCACCCGTTTCGAGAGCGATGTGCTCTTTCGTGCAGCCCGCTTCTGGAAGGGAAGCACATTTGGCCTGTCCAGCTTTGGAGGGTTGGCTGACTATGGCAATGTTGACTTCAATAAGACTGCCTTCTTTGGGGGAGTCAAATTCGCAGACCTGGCCTATTTCGCCAATGCCCGGTTTAATGGGGATTTGATTCTGGAGGGAGCTAGGCTGTATAGCATGCAACTGGACAATGCCACATTCAGTGAGCGTTCAAAGATTAACCTGAACAGCACTGACTTTTCCAAGTTCGTGGTCCACTGGAGCATATTGCAAAACCGCATGGTGTACAATGGGGCTGCTTACCTGGCACTGGTAAAAAATTATAAGAGCCTGGAGTGGTTTGATGAAGCTGATGAATGTTACTATCAATACCGCCGAATCGGTCAGGACCAGGCACCTTGGGGCTGGGACAAACTCTCTGACATAATCTCCTGGCTATCTTGCGGATACGGTGTTCGGGTGAGCTACACGGCCTTCTGGTGCCTTTTTACCATTCTCATCTTTGGGTTGATATTTTGGGCGGGAAAGGGCATGAACAAATTCGAGATCGAAGGCATGGAGCTTCCCGGAGACACACGGCTTAAGCCCAGCAAGCGCGTCTCTTTTACCGACGCCCTCTATTTCAGTATTGCCATGTTCACTACCTCTCAGGCGCCGGTCAATACCTATCCAGTGGGCGTTTATAAGCATCTGGCCATGGCGGAAGGGATCTTAGGCTGGTTTTTCCTGGGACTCTTTGTGGTTGTCCTGAGCGCAGTGCTCATTCGCTAGATGATGCTATAGCTCCCATAGGATATGGGCAGATATCGGATGAAAGGGTGCGTACCGATCCGGAAAGGTTGATATACGTGTTGGTTATACGAGAAAGATCGGAAAAGGGCGCGTGGCCTAGTCTGGATAAGGCGGCAGCCTCCTAAGCTGTAGATCGGGGGTTCGAATCCCTCCGCGCCCGCTTATCTTTCTTTTTGCTTTTACCATATCGTTTGTTGCTGCCAAACTTAAGAAAAAGGAATGATTTTATGGTTCAGGGCACAATCTTGGAGATGGCCAGTTCCAGGATATCTTCTGCGCCTGATTTTTTCAGTTGGGGTATGAGCAGGTTGACGGTAGATCTATCCACCACGGTCTCTACGGCGTAGTAGCCTGAGTTGTAGAGCTTGGAGATAGTGGGATTCTTCATGCTGGGCAGCATGGTTATCAGATTATCAATCGATTCCTCAGGTACATTCATCTTGAGCAAGACTTTTCCCCTGGCCATAATAACCGCGGAGAGGAGGGTTTGCACAGCAACAATCTCATCGTGTTTCTCGGGATCAGCCCAG
>JAQTXY010000257.1 GCA_028688535.1 Methanothrix sp.
CGGTTGCCGGTGGTATTGTTTCCTTTGAAGTACATGAGCACAGTAGGCATCACATATTCTTCGCTGGTGATAGGGTTCTTCCACAGGACCGTCTTCAGTTCTTCGAGCTTAGCCGGTTTATTCTTCTTTGCGTCCTCCACGGCCTTGAGCAACCTGTCGATATCAACCGACTTGCTGCCGCCACCACCCCCTCCGCCTCCGCTGCCTCCCGACGATCCGGCAGATTGTGTAGCCGGGCCTACAACGTTTTGCACCGATAGCAGCAAGGCAAACACAATCAGGATGGAAATGAGTTTACCATTCACTAAACCAGCTCCCCTGTCTTTCTCTGAATATCGAAATCGTAGTACGGCGACGTTTGTGCTTCTGGAATTTCCCATTTAAATGTCTGCTCACCGGACCCGAACAGGTAATCCTGGCACTGGCCCTTTGTGGTCCAGGTCTTAATCAGTTCAGGAATTGCGTTGTCTCCACCAACCAAGCATACGGTCAGGTTCTCAGAAGAATTAACCGTTGCCCAGAAGTCATGTTGTTTGCCGTTCAGGCGGTCTTTAGCATTGGATACCACGGCGATGATCTCCGGTCCCTCAAATGTCTGGGTCTCAGCCCCGTCAATCAAGAACCTATATTGGGCCGGTCCCAGGAAAGGCGTCTCCCAGAAGGGCTTGAGAGTCCAGCTAACGCTTCCTGTGGCTGGATTAAATCTCTTCTTGCCTCCTACTATCATCCAGGGCTGATCGGTTCCATTCGCCCTTACAGATAGTTCCACCCAGGGGACCTGCGCGAAGCTCCAGTTCAGAATCTTCAGTGTATAGGTCAATGTATTAAGCGGGTCTTTTTCATCCCAGGCCTGGATGACTCCTATTGCGGGCGTCACATTGCCGATTATCGTCACAGAGCTGTCGTCAAATACTCCATCTTTTTTGGTTCCGGTCTCGGTTCCGCCTATATCTGAACTTATTGGGGCCTTCTTTAGGACCCTCATGTAATGGTCGGCAAACCGGTAGTTGCCCAAGTCAGAATGATTGAAGGCCAGAGATATTGTGAAGCTGTTTCCAATGTCTCTATCATTAAAGGGCACATCTGCTTCGTAAAGATATTTGTCAATCCCAATAGCCCTATCGACCAGGTCCTCGCGGAAATTCTTGTTCGGACCTGTCAGGTTCAACTTGAGGATGCCTCCGCTCTCCGAGTAATTGATGGTGGCACGAATGATCTGGTCTGCCTTTCCGCCAACCGGCACATACAGTGTTGTGTCATACTCCAAAATGAGCTTGGGCTCCCAGATGGGCTCAGGCTCCGTTCCTTCCAATGCCACCTGCATTATATGATCGTCAAACAGGGAATAGCTCTTGCCGTCCAGTTGATAGTCCAGTGAGAACATGTAGTTATTGCCTATATTGGAGGCATCAAACTCCTCTGTATAATTATATCTGTATCGGTTAGCTCCCAGATCGATGACGGCCATGTCGACCTCTCTGTTTTTGTCCGCTCCAGTTAGGTCCAGGGTCATGGTTCCCTTGCCTTTCGGAGAAAAGACCTCAGCACTGAATGTCTGGCTGGCTCCCTTTTCCGAAGAGACAAATAAAACCGGCAGGAATTTTACATCCCCGATAGCCTTTGGCTCCAATTCGGAGCTGGCTTCTTGGGTGGCTACTATCATAGTCCCTGCAGATGTAACCATGCCGCTGGCGGCGCTTGGGTTGGTGTTTTTGATGCTGATTGTGTAGTTGCCGACATCAGCGAGCCCGAACTCCTTCGTCCAGGTATATAAATACTGAGTTGCGCCCAGGTATACGCTATTCATCTCCTCCGTAATTGGAACCTTGTTCGGGCCTGTTATGGTAAGCTGCATAGCGTCCTGTTCTCCTGGGAAATCCACTACAGCCTTGACCGACTGGTAAACAGGGTTGTCTTTTGTCACATACAATACAGGCTCATCGATCTCAAATGATATCAGCTTGGGCTGGCCTCCGCTTATGGTTGGGCCGGAATAGACATCCGATTCCGAGGTCTGACCGGCAAAGCTGGCGGAATAGCGGAAGCTGGCTACCTTACCCTCCAGATCAGCGCACTTGCTCTTGAGCGGCTGCGCTTTCATCTCGAGCACGCTATCCCCTACATTGACCCTGCTGGTTGCCCTTTGCACCCAGGTGTGTGTGCAGGGATTATAAACCTCCAACTTGACGGATGCGTCCATGCTGGATGTTATGGGAATAGAATAGACAAACGTGTCATTCCACTTGCCTTTTGCAGGAGATACGCTAGCCTTGCCAAAGTCAATTGATAGCGACTCTGCTGCAATCGTCTCATCAGCCAGTTGCATATCCCCGTCGAGACTGGGGTGCTTGTAGGTGATAGTATAATTGAAGCTTTTGCCCGCATCTGCCACATCAAAGGGCAGGCTCCATTCGTACCTGTATCGGTTCCCGCCTATAGCTATACCATTACTGGCTTCATAGATGCTCTTTTCCGGCAGACTGAGGATGGCCTGGCCCTGTCCGGCACCGTATTCCACCACAGCGGTTACGCTGCTGGAAGATTCGCTGTCCTCGGAGACGTAGACTACTGGATCGCTTTCCAGGGAGATTAGAGCGGGCCTTGCACCCTTAAAGGCCGGGCCCTGGTAGGGCTTTGAGAAGTAATCCTTCCCGGCAAAGCTGGCCTTGAAGCGGAATTTGGCTGCCTGCTCTTGCATCTCCGGGCATTCGTAGCTGAAGGGCTGAAGTGTCCAGTTGAGCCATGATGATTCAATGGTGGCTTTCTGGACCCCCTTATCCGTCCATTCGCTGCTACAGGGATCATAGGTCTGCAGCCGGACTTCGAGAGGCACGATGGTGGTATCGATCTTCAGAGAATATGTGTAGCTTTCGTTCCATAGACCCGTGGTTGGGGATACATGTCCTTTCGTAAACTGAACGGAAAGCGGTGAGACTCTAATGAATTTGTCCTCGAAGTCATACCTTCCGCTTTCCAGCGTTGGGTGTACAAAGGATAATGCAAGTGTGTAGTTGTTATTGATATGACGGTCATCGAAGGCAATCTGCCACTTGTATTGATACCGGTTTCCTCCCAGAGACACTCCCTTTTCCGTCAAATTCAGGTCCTGATCCGGGCCAGACAGATGGAGATTCATATCTCCAGAGCCCTTGGAGAAGGTGACTGTGGCAATAATATCCTGTGAGGTACTCTCTCCTGTCCGCAAATAAACTGTTGATGGATATTGCAGGTCCAGTTTGGGGATCTCTTCAACCACTTTGAAGCTAATATTGGCCTTCTCTGCCTGATAATCCCAGTTTTCATTTCTATAAACCACTTTGGCCTGGAAGGGTGCATTCTTGGAGAGCTGTACATCGCTACGGTTGAAGAGGGGCGGAATATTATCATTAGTCCACTCGTAGACCAGGCTGCTGCCCTGCATCTTCGGCTCAGATGAGTCATAAGACAGCTCGCCTTTCTGAGGATGGCTGATTATTATTTTGGCCACGCTTCCATCCGGAATGCCACCTATCATCCTGGCCCCGACATCCTTGACATAAGCCTGAATGGTGAAGTTAGTATAATCCAGCAGCTTAGGAATGGTGACTTTTTCCAGTGCGGGATTATAAGGCTGAAGAGAGATGTTATAGGGTCCGTAGATTAAGGGGTCGACCTTGAGGTTGTTGTAGACCAGCTTGAAAGTGAAATCTCCTCCCGTCCTATAGCTGGATAGGTCCTCAGTGACGCTGCAGGAATAAGTGCTCTTTCCCGAGGACTGGCAAGAAACATCAGCTGTGGTCCAGCTTCTCGAATCTGCCGTACCCAGAGGACCTGTGATCTCCAGATGACATGTGGGCTTGGGATTTAGCCCTTCCAGGTCTTTGAATCCCGCAGAGACGGAAATTCCCTGGAAGAAATAGGGCTTCTTCTCAAAGCTGGGAGTGCCGGTCATTGTCGGCGGCTGGACGATAGGGCCTTTTATTCTGGCAGTTTTTGCGACCTGCTGGCCGCCTGCATAGAAGATGAACTCAAAGGTGGCATTACTGGTTCT
>JAQTXY010000258.1 GCA_028688535.1 Methanothrix sp.
CGATCTCCGTTCCGCAGACTCTGCATCCATATCCCACAGAGGTATACGGACCGATATAAGAATCAGAGATGATGCTGCCTTTTCCGATTATGCAAGGCCCCTTTATCACCGATCTCTCGATCCTTGTCTCTTTTTCAATTATAACTCTGCCCATTACCCTTGAATCCTCCATCTGGCCCTCATTTTTGGCTGAGATATCATCCAGGATGAGGCGATTGGCTTCAAAGATATCCTCAGGCTTGCCAGTATCCTTCCACCACCCTTCCACAAAAGATGCATCGACTTTGTAATTGTTCTCGATGAGCCACTGAATGGCATCGGTGATCTCCAGTTCATTTCTCCAGGAGGGCTTGATGGCCTTGCAGGCGTCGATTATCGCCGGCTTAAAGAAGTAAACGCCTACCAACGCATAATTGGAGGGAGGGACTTTTGGCTTTTCCACCAGACGTCTAATGCTTCCATCCGGATTTAAGTCGGCAACTCCAAAGCGTTGAGGATCATTAACCTGGGTGAGAAGCACACTGGCATCGCTCTTTAGGCTATTGAACCTCTCTTTATGTCGCACTATGCCGTCTCGGAGTATATTATCTCCCAGATACATCACAAAATCGTCATCCAGAAAGTTTTCTGCAACCAATATGGTATGGGCAAGACCCCTGGGCTCCCCCTGGTAGATGAACTCTATTGGAACATCCCATGGCCACTCTCTCACGGTATCTATCACTTGATCCTTATTCGGGCCCAAGATAATGCCGATCTCATCGGCACCAGCTTCGATAACATCTTCAATGGCGTAGAAGAGAACAGGCTTATTGGCCACCGGAATGAGTTGTTTTTGCTGAGAATAAGTAAGCGGACGAAGCCTGGTTCCAGACCCACCGGATAGTATGAGAGCCTTCATGAATATACCTCAACGCAGCATCGTGATTGTTTTTGATTTGCATCCGCTAAGATATACTCTTCGATTAAGGCCCTGGATAGATGACCTCTATATTCTCCATGTTCAATATCAATTTACGCAGCTCCTCGCAGTTTATGGGATGCTTGAACTCGCTGCACATCTTTACCCGTTCCGATAGGTCGCCAAGCTCCTTGTCCTTTAAGTAGTAGCCCATTCTCTGGGTGATGTATTTTAGGGCCTTAGCTCCGGTGTGCTTGCCGATGATGATGTGCCGGGCAGCACCGACCATTTCCGGCGAGTAGAGCTCATAGGTCCTGGGCTCCTCCAGAACTGCCGCGACATGAATTCCGGATTCATGAGCAAAAGCATTGCTGCCCACTACGGCTTTATTCTTGGCCACTGGAACTTCCGAATAGGTCTCCACCAGCTTGGACAGGTCTTTTATCTTAGTGAGATCGTAAGATTTCAGGTTGTAATGCAGCCGTAAAGCCACCAGCAGCTCTTCTAAAGGCGTATTACCGCTTCGCTCTCCGATGCCGTTTACTGTAGTGTGCAGTTGCTTTGCCCCTGCCTCTGCACCGGCCAGGGTATTGGCCAGGGCCATTCCCAGGTCGTCATGGCAGTGCATGCAGATGGGGATCTTGACAACCTTTTTCAGCTCGCTAATCATATAATATGTCGTGCGCGGATTCATAATGCCCACAGTATCGGCGACGCTGATGTAATCGGCATGGTAATCCTCTGCCTTCTTGTAAAGCTTCTTTAGGATCTCAAAATCAGTACGCGTGGCATCTTCAGCCGAGAAGCGTACAATCAGGCCATGATCTTTGGCATACTCCACCGTTTGCAGTGCGCAAGAAATCGCCTCAGGGCAACTCATGTGAAGCTTGTACTTGAGATGAAGGTCAGAGGTAGCGATGAAGACGCTGACCATGTCGGCGCCGCATTCGATGGCAGCGTCGACATCTTTCTTGACGGACCGGCAAAGAGCGGAAATCTTGGCATCAAGTCCCAGATTGCAGACCTCTCTTACGGCATTCATCTCTGCCGCGGATACGACAGGAAAACCGGCTTCTATGACCTCGACGCCGATCTCATCCAGCCGCAAGGCAATATCCAGCTTTTCATCGGCGCGAAAGACTACACCCGGCATCTGCTCACCGTCGCGAAGGGTTACATCGCATATCTCGATGTCCAGTGGCGGTGTCTTAGCTAGAGCCAAGAATTGATTGAGGGAGTAGTCTTGCATAGCGCGCTAATAGTGATAATTCATTACATAAATCGGTTTCGAAGGAATTGAGTTTCCGGCAATTCTAGAGATTGGCAAAACGCTCCAATATCCATCGGTTTCGCACTTCAGGATGAAATACGATGCCATAGGTAGGATGAGCGGCGTGCTGGAAAGCCAGGGCTGCATCATCTCTTCCGGCCAGAAGCGATAATCCCTGAGGCAATGTCACCGCATAGTTATGAAGATGATAGCCTTCTATCCGCCGCGGCTCGCCGAGAAGCGATGACGCCCTGACGATCTCGATCTCTTCCAGGCCGATAGCTGGACTCTGCACAATAGATCCTCCAAAGACGGCACCGATCACCTGCATCCCGGCACAGATGCCTAAAATTGGCTTTTTTGAATCCTTTATCCAGGAGAAGAGCTCTAAATGTTTAGCATACTCATTATCCAGCAGAGCCGTTCCGCAGAGGATAATTTTATCGTAGCTGGCAAGCGTCTGGTGCGTGACCATGGTATAATGCAGGATATCGCAGAAAAATCCTGCCTCTTGGAGCGTATCTCTAATGGGATGGACAAATTCGTAATGAGATAGGCTGTCTTTTTCGAAGCACAGGTCAACCAGGAGTATGCATCCGCCACTGTGCACCACTTTCTTTGAGTCATGCCCCTCGTCGCCAGGTTTTTTTCGGCCAGTTTCAGGGCTTTTGGGACTCGTCAACCTTTCCGGTTTCTCCACCAGCCGCATCTCTTCAATAACAAACTGCCCCCGATAGTTAGCATAGCTCTCAGATGCCTTCAGGATCTCGATTCTCTTCTGGAAAAAGGGGGCGTCCAGGACGAAGGTCTCCAGCTCCCCACCTTCTCCGGAAGGATTTATCCTGTACTTCATCTCGAGCTTCTCGAGCGTCTGTATACGCTCCTCTGTCAACTCTGCGCCCAGCCAGGAGGCATCAAAGGGATAGGCATAGACCCCGGAGATGATTATGGAAAAGTCTTCCCTCAAAAGCCTTCGGAGGTATTCGATCTGATTTGTCTGCCAGATGGGATTATAGCACCATAGATCCTGGTCGCGGCAGATCCTTTGCACGCGCGCCGCCTGGTAAACAGATTCGATGGCACCGGTGACTATTCCCTGGATACCATATCTCTCACGAGCGGCTGAGATGGCCGCTGCCAGGTCAGAAAGCTCCTCTTCTTTGATGCCGTGCGTAGGCCAGGTGAGCAGAGGAATGCCCATGGCCTTCGCCTGCAGGCCTGTGCGACGAACGTTGGGCGTGTGGAACATGTAGCTGTCCGGGTTCTCCGAGACCAGAGTTATCAGGCATGCCACCTCGTTTCTTTCCATAGCCCGACGGCAGGCAAAGACTGAATCCTTGCCGCCCGAGAAGAGGACGCCCAGTTTCATAATGGTCTACGGCGCACCTGGAGAATCCAGGTCGAGCATCCGCCAGATCTTCGCCATATCCAAGTTTGCCTCGACAGCCGCGACCAGCTGCTTAAATCCATCACCCTTCGCCGCCTTCGCCCCCAATTCAGTCTCGTGAGATGAGCCCTTGCCCCGGCCCTGACCGAGACCTTTGCGACCACTGAGAAAATCGAGAAAAGCATTGCGGAAGTTTTCATTCTCGAAGAGGCCATGCAGGTAAGTGCCGATCACCATTCCACTCTCAGATACTGCGCCGTCGTCGCCAAAGGCCTTCTCGCCCGTGGGGCTGGTCACACCCATATGAATCTCGTAACCTGTAACGATTTGGCCGCGGATAGGCTCCAGGATAGGACCGCCGCCTGTGACGGTCTTTTTCACCTGAACCGTTCTCTTCTCATAGAGGTCAAAGCGGGTCACTGCATCCAGCAGACCCAGGCCAGGGATAGTACCTGCGGTG
>JAQTXY010000259.1 GCA_028688535.1 Methanothrix sp.
GTGATGGATAAGATCGATATTCAGATGGCAAGGCAGCTAATTAGTGGAGTAAAGGCGCATGGCGGCAGGAAGGAAACATGAGAGTTGCTATTTTCCATAACCTACCCTCTGGAGGCGCAAAAAGGGCTTTATGGGGGACTGTCAAATATTTGAGTAGAGCAGGATGCTCAATAGATGTCTTTGTACCGTCAACTGCAAATGAGGACTTCTTGCCACTGCGACAATTTGCCAATAGTGTAACCGTGATGCCTCTTCATACAACGCCTTTTGGCTTGGCTAAGTCCGCGATTAAGTATTTATTTCCCAGAGGATTCTTATCATTAGCTGACCAAGAAGAGGCACAAAAGAAGTTAGCTGATATTATCAATAGGGGCAAATACGATATTGTGTTTGTAGAGCAAGACCGGTATACAATGTCGCCATTCATTCTCAAGTATCTTGTCCTGCCATATGTATATTATTGCCAACAACCTCGTAGGTCTAATGAAGCCATATTAAAGATCCTCGGTGAAAAAATCGAGACTAATTTAGTGGAAAAAGCTTGGACAGAATATTGCATTCCCAGACTTGATTCTATTGATAGGGAGAATGCATCCTATGCGAAGATGATACTCTCTAATTCGTGCTTTTCGAGTGAAGCAATTCTCAGAGCATATGGTAAGAATTCTTTTGTATCCTATTTAGGTGTAGACACGCAGCTATTCAGGCCTTTAAAGATGGAAAGAGAGCCATATGTTCTATCAGTTGGTTCCATGGCTCCAGAGAAAGGATTTGATTTCATTATCAGGGCTTTGGGGTTGGTTGATAAAGCAATTCGTCCGGGTCTCATTATTGTAGGTAATGTTGCTAGGGCTGCATACAGGGACTACCTTGAAAGACTAGCGACTGAAAAGGGAGTAGATCTAGAGATTAAAATCCTTATAGATGATTTGGAGCTTACCGGGCTTTACAACAAAGCTCAATTATGTGTATATGCGCCTTTTCTTGAGCCATTCGGCCTTGTGCCATTAGAAGCTATGGCTTGCGGGACACCAGTTGTAGCCGTTAGAGAAGGTGGGGTAAGGGAGAGCGTGGTTCACAATGAAAGTGGCCTGCTTACTGACAGAGATGAGCAAAAATTCGCTGATGCAATAACCGAGCTTCTTTTGGATAAAGAAAAGTATCAGTATATGAGTGGCAAAGCCATAGAAATAGTCTCAAACTTTTGGACATGTGAAAAAGCTGTTCAAAGACTAATTCAGCATATGCGTTATTCGATAAAAAATGCAATGAGCCGAGATAGATGATATGAGGCAGTACCTTTGCCCGCTAATTCTAAATAGTGGGACACCGACACAGCGCGAATGGGCAATCCATTGGTGATTTTAATCATATGAATGCAAGAGTTTCTATCTTAATTCTAAACTGGAATGGATGGCAGGATACTATTGAATGCCTGGAATCGTTATATCAAATCAATTACGATAATTACAATATAATATTAATCGATAACGGTTCTGAGAATAATTCCCTTGAAGAGATAAGAGCTTATTTGGAAGGGAAAAGACCAATTGCATCCAAGTACTTCGAATATACCTCTGAGAATAAGCCGGTAAAGATATTGGAGTATACAAATAAGGAGGTCACGTCCGGAGACTGCAGAGAGCATGAAATTGCCCCTCTGCCTTCTCGCAGAAAGATAGTAATTATAAGAAACGATAAGAACTACGGTTTCGCCGAGGGAAATAATATTGGGATAAGATATGCGATTAAATGCCAAAATCCTGGATATATATTGCTATTAAACAACGATACGGTTGTCAAGAATGACTTTCTCGATAAACTCGTAAACGCCATCGATGGTGATGAACGTATTGGTTTTGCCGGGCCGACCATTTATAAATATGATATTAATGGCCGGACTGATCTTATCAGCGTGGCGGGCGTAAATCTCGTCATGAACAGAGGCAGCTATCGACGTATTGGTTCCGAGGAGGTAGACCGGGGCCAATATCATTCTATAGCGAGGGTGGACAGTCTTGAAGGATCGTGTCTATTAGTAAGAAGAACCGCATTGGAGAGAATAGGTCTTCTGGATACAAGCTATTTTCTCTATTGGGAAGAGACCGATCTTTGCCGCAGGGGGTTTGAAGCAGGTTTTAGTTGCATAATTGTTCCAACCACCGGCATATGGCATAAGGTCTCCACGTCCAAGCCCCGAGCAATGGTAACATACTTCAAGACAAGAAACCGGCTATGGTTTGTGAAAAGCCATGCTTCAAAAGAGGAGCTTCTCTCATTTATCAGCTATTTTTGTTTATTTCAGTTTTGGGCAACCATTGCAGGATATATTTATCGAGGGGAATTTGCGAATTTATCATCATTCTTGAAGGGAGTTTTACATGGCATTATTCTTAAAAAGCAGTTAAAACCAATAGCAAAATCAGCATCGAGATGATGAGCGATGATTAACTGCAAAATCCTGATGATGATGCCCATTTGCCAGAGCCCTGTTACAGGCGGAGAGATCTATAATCGCAGGTTATACGATTATCTGAGGTCCAGGTGCTCTAAAGTGGAGAATATCACCTGGCAGACTAAACCTCACAATACAAGACTTCAGTTCTTCTTAAATTCCTTGAAGCAAAATCTGTCTTTATGGAAATTGCTTTCAAGGCTCGAAGGCAGAACGATAATCATAGAGGACATTTCTACTAGCTCCGACCTATTCCTTTTTAATCTGATGATCATGCTCACAAGGCAGCTTCTAGGCAAAGAAGTCCGTGTGGTACCAATTGTCACTCACCTTTATGCACCCCTGGCGAAAGGGCGATTGAATAAGTGGCTCAAGCTTTATGAAGAGCGCATATTCCTCAACTGCGCGGACGGGATTATTGTCATCAGCGAATTTACGAAACGCTCCGTGGAAAACCTCATGTGCCACTCCACAGATATGGTTGTGGCCTATCCTGGTTTGAACGTTTCTTCTACGAGAAAGGCAGGAGAGATCGTCAGGGATAAAGAGAATTTGCATCTGCTTTTTGTGGGATACATTACCACTCGAAAGGGTGTGGACACGCTTATCGACTCCTTCCGTGTTCTGGTTATGGATTATGGTATTCATAACCTGGTATTGGACCTGGTGGGCGATACAACCCGTGACCCGAGCTTTTTCCGTGAGATTTCGCATAGATGTGAGACTGCCGGAATTGGGGATAAGGTCCGCATTCATGGCCGGGTTGCCTCTGATGAGCTGGAGAGACTTTATGCAATGGCGGACATCTTCGTCTTTCCGTCTCTCTGGGAAGGTTTTGGCATGGTCTTGATAGAGGCTATGTATAACCGTCTGCCGATAGTAGCAACCAATGCCGGAGCAATACCTTATCTCGTGAAGGATGGAGAAAATGGCATCTTAGTACCTGTTAAAGACCCTGAACAGCTTGCCAAATCAATTAAAAAGCTGATAGAATCCCCTGAACTTAGGCGCAGCTTCGCAAAATCTAATTATCAGCTGGCCATCCAATTCAACTGGAATAGATCCTTTTCTAATATCGAGAGCTTTCTCGATAAGTCTTTTGATACATCCAAAAAGCTTACTAACTAGTTCCCTTATGAATGTCTCGATTTGATAGGAGGACTTGAGTTTTGAGCATACTGGTTACAGGGGGCGCGGGATTTATCGGATCCAATCTGGTAGAGGAGCTTTTAGCTGCAGGCGAAGATGTAGTGGTCCTGGATAACATGCACACCGGAAGCCCCGAAAATCTGAAAGGCTTGGATGGCAACCTTAGGCTGATCCAGGGAAGCTGCAATGATCTTCCTGGAATGGACCTTCATCCCGAGAGGATCTACCACCTGGGGATTCCATCATCCTCTCCGATGTACAAGAAGAACCCTTATCTTGTGGGAGAAGCTCTCAACGGCTTTACGGCCGTCTTCGAGTTGGCCAAGAAGTCAGGGTCAAGGGTGGTCTATGCTTCTTCTTCCTCTCTCTATAACGGCCTTTTGCCGCCTCATCGCGAAGACATGA
>JAQTXY010000260.1 GCA_028688535.1 Methanothrix sp.
GGGAACCTATTATGTGATATTCGCTAAACCCTCAGGAACAGATTACCTATTCATAACCAAGGGTGCAGGCAGCGATACGCAGGTTCTGGATTCGAGCGGCCAGACGAGCACAGTCGTTCTAACCTCGGGCCAGCAATGTGACGGCACATTGAAGGCCGGGCTCTACCTGCCCGCGTCCCTGGGTGACCTCGTCTGGCACGACAGTAATGCCAACGGCATCCAGGATTCCGGTGAAGAAGGAATAGAGGGTGCAACCGTCACCCTCCACAAGCCCGACGGGACGGCGAGCACAGCCACCACCGGTCCCGGCGGAATATACCAGTTCACCGGCCTGGTTCCAGGCAGCTACTTCGTGACATTCGACAAACCCGCTGGATACAGCAGCTTCAGCCCCATGGATCAGGGCGCAGACAACGCCGCCGACAGCGATGCGGATGTCAGCTCCGGCGAGACGGCAGCTATAACCCTGCTATCAGGCCAGAATGATCTGACATGGGATGCAGGAGTCTACAATCTGGCCTTTTTGGGAGACTATGTCTGGCATGACTGGAATGCCAATGGCATCCAGGAGGCCGGAGAGGAAGGAATAGCAGGCGTAACCGTCACCCTAACCAAGCCAGACGGCACAACAAGCGCAACCACTACCGATGCAGACGGCAAATACCTATTCAGCAGCCTGATTCCAGGAAGCTACTTCGTAACCTTCACCAAACCCACTGGATACGACAGCTTCAGCCCCAAGGATCAGGGAAGTGATAATGCGGTAGACAGCGATGCAGATGCAGTCACCGGTCAGACTGCTTCTGTGACGCTTCAGTCTGGCGATAACGATCTCACTTGGGACGCTGGAGTTTACAGGTACGCCTCCCTGGGCGATCTCGTCTGGCATGACAAGAATGCCAACGGCATTCAGGATTCAGGCGAGGAAGGTATTGCAGACGTAACCGTCACCCTGCACAACCCTGACGGCACAACCAGCATAACCACTACCGATGCAGACGGCAAATACCTATTCGGCAGCCTGGTTCCGGGCAGCTACTCCGTGGGATTCACCAAACCCACTGAATACGATAGCTTCAGCCCCGCGGACCAGGACGGAGATGATGGCAAGGACAGCGATGCGGATGCTGCCACCGGCCAGACTGCGTCTACTGCACTTCAGTCCGGTGATAACGATATCACTTGGGATGCCGGGCTCTACAAGTACACCTGCATGAACGGTTTAGCCTGGGTGGATACCAACGGCAACGGCATAAAAGACGGAAGCGAAAATGGGCTGGAAGGCGTCTCTGTCAGCCTCTACAGAATGGATGATTTCGGCGGAGCTGATATTCTGAAGGCCACTGCATCCACCGATGCAAACGGCGCTTATAGTATCAGCAACCTTCTGCCGGGAGCTTATTATTTGATATTCGCTAAACCCTCGGGTACAGATTACCAAGTCATAATCGAGGAATCGGGCAGCGATACAAAGGTTCTGAGCTCGGACGGCAAGACGAGCACTGTCATTCTGACCTCAGGACAGACGACATGTGACGGCACATTGAAAGCCGGGCTATATCTGCCCGCATCCCTGGGCGACTTCGTCTGGCACGATAAAAATAACAACGGAATCCAGGATGCAGGCGAAGAGGGCATAGCTGACGTAACCGTCACCCTCTCCAAATCCGGCGTGGCCATCAGCACAACCACAACCGACACGGACGGCAAATACCTGTTCAGTGGCCTGGTTCCGGGCAGCTACTCAGTGAAATTCGACAAACCCGCAGGATACGACGGCTTCAGCCCCAAGGATCAGGGCGGCGATAAGGCTGTAGACAGCAACGCGGATTCGAATGGCCAGACGGATACCATCAGCCTCGCATCTGAGGAGGTTAACCTGAATATCGATGCCGGCCTTAACCGCAAGGCATCCCTGGGCGACTTCGTCTGGGAAGACCTCAATGCCAACGGCATCCAGGATCCGGGCGAGACCGGCATACCCGCAGCTACAGTGCTGCTCTTTGATGCCTCAGGCAACAAACTGGCGGAGACGACCACGGATGCGAATGGGTTCTACGAATTCACAGGCCTGAATCCAGGGGACTACTTCGTCCAGTTTGTACTGCCAGCCGGATTCAGCTGGAGCCCAAAGGGCCAGGGCGATGCCGCCCATAGTAGCGATGCCGGATTGGACGGCAAGACGGATATCACGAGCCTGAACTCTGGCGAAAACTATCCTGACCTGGATGCTGGAGCTTTCCGGACGGCGTCGATTGGAGACTATGTCTGGACGGACAGGAACGCCAATGGCATTCAGGAGCAAGGCGAGCCGGGAGTGGCTACGGTCAAGGTGGAGCTTTACAGTGCATCAGTAATGAAGATTGCCGAGACCTTTACCGATACCAATGGCTGGTACCAGTTCACAGACCTGCGTCCTGGGGATTACTATCTGGTATTCGCAACCCCGGAGGGACATTATCAGAGCCCTGCCGACCTGGGAGGAAATGATGCCCTGGACAGCGACACAGGAACAGATGGCAAGACCGCTATCACATCGCTTGCTTCCGGAGAGAATGATATCTCCTGGGACGCAGGATACTACCGGCTGTCAGAGCTGGGCGGATTTGTCTGGGAGGACCTGAATGCAGACGGCATCTACCAGCCGGGCGAAGGCTCGGCCATCTCTGGTGTTACCGTAAATCTTTACCATTCCGACGGAACCCTTGTCGGGACTACGACTACCGATGCAAACGGCCAGTATCTCTTCCCGGATTTGATGCCAGGGGATTACTATCTGATATTCCAGTCCCCGCAGGGCTACAGCTTCAGCCCCGCAAACCAGGGAAGTGACGACAACATGGATAGCGATCCTGCGGTTAACGGAAGGACAGAGACCACAACCCTGCTCTCCGGCGAATCCGATCTGACCTGGTGGGCAGGACTCAATCGCAAATCCTCGTTGGGTGATTATGTATGGAACGATGCCGATGCTAACGGCCTGCAGGATGCAGGAGAAGCAGGCATACCCGGCGTTTCGGTGCAGCTTTATGATGCCGATGGCAATATGCTTTTGACAACATCCACCGATGGTAACGGCTACTATGGCTTCACTGATCTTCAGCCCGGCAGCTATTCTCTCAAGTTCCTGGCTCCCGCGGGCCTCAGATTCAGCCCCATGGATGCCGGAGATAACCTGCTTGACAGCGACACGAATGATGCAGGCCTGACCGGCCCGATCGTCCTCGTATCCGGCCAGAACGATCCATCCTGGGATGCCGGGCTCTTCGGACTGGCATCTTTAGGGGACACCGTCTGGCTGGACATAAACGGCAATGGAATACAGGATCAAAATGAGCCGGGTATAGCCGGAGTTGTCGTGAACCTCTATCGCTCGGATGACACGCTGGTAAAAACCACATCAACCGATGCAAACGGCTACTACGACTTCACGGAGCTTGATGCAGGAACTTATTATCTGATCTTCAGCCCACCGCAAGGCTATGCCTTCACCACTTTGGGCCAGGGAAGCGATCCTGCAAAAGATAGCAATGCAGACTTAAGCGGCAGGACGGCTCCAGTAACCCTGACAACAGGGATGAATGATCCAACTATCGATGCCGGTGTGACAATGCCGGCATCGCTGGGCGACTACGTCTGGTACGACTCTAACGCAGACGGCATCCTCCAGGACGGAGAAGCAGGAATTCCGAATGTACTGGTTGAGCTTTACAGGTCAGACGGCACATTGGTAGCGAGCGCAACTACGGATGGCAGTGGACATTACACATTTGTGCAGCTTGCTCCTGGCGATTATTATCTGCTCTTCTATGCCCCTGATGGATACCACTTCAGCCCCAAGGACCAGGGAGCTGACGACAATCAGGACAGCGATGCAGCCTCGAACGGCAGGACGGATGTCTTCAACCTCCCCTCCGGTGCGAGCGATATGAGCCGGGATGCCGGTCTGAATGAGAAGACTGCACTGGGCGACTTTGTCTGGG
>JAQTXY010000261.1 GCA_028688535.1 Methanothrix sp.
ATATTGCTCCTGGCCGCGCTGCTACATGATGTCGGATCGGAAAAAAAGCACATAACGGAGCAGGAGGCTTCTGAGGATCCGGGCAAAAGGGCAGTAGGTGCATTCTTGGAAGCCATCGGTCTGGAAGTGGCGGCAAGAGATAAGGTGCAATATGCCGTAGATGTGCACCGTTTTTCCAAGGGAATCGTTCCAGTCACTTTGGAGGCTAAGATTCTTCAGGATGCCGATCGGCTGGATGCTATTGGTGCTATTGGAATTGCCCGCGTCTTTCTCACCGGAGGTGCTCTGGGAAGAGAGCTTTACAGTCCCGACGATCCCTTCTGCCGGGCCAGAGAGCCGGATGACCGCAAATGGAATCTCGATCATTTCTACAAAAAGCTGCTTAAACTGGAAGCAGGCATGCATACCAAGAGCGCCAAAAAGATTGCAGCGGGAAGGACTGCACTCTTGAAAAGATACCTTCATGACCTGGAGGCTGAGATTGGTGCCAATAGCAGTAATAGTCTTGAACACAGCTTTAAAATCCATGGATAAGGTGTAATTGATGGAGTATATTTTGCATCCCCGCTCAGAGATCGATGCCAGGATTAAGAGGTTGCAGGACCGGATGGGCGAACTGACCGGTGCCATATTGTTTGAATCCACCGACCTGGGCTACTTCTCGGGTACTAGCCAGGAGGGTCTCATCTATGTTCCCAGAGAGGGGCAGCCCACCCTCATGATCAGGAAGAGCCAGGAGAGGGCCAGGCAGGAGTCGCCTCTTCCCGTGCAGCCCCAAAAGAGCTACAAGTCTCTCAAAAGAGATCTAGATCTGCCTGCTGGCGCGAGAATCGGCCTGGAGTTGGATGTGCTTCCTTACAATAATTATGTCCGACTGGCAGCGGCTCTGGGTGAGGATGCCATATTTTCCGACATCTCAGAGACGATCAAGCACATTCGTTCTGTGAAGTCCGATTTTGAGATCCGGCTCATCCGCGAGGCCGCCCGAATTTTGGACGTCGGCATCGCCTCTGTGGCAGACAACCTCAAAGAAGGCATGCGGGAGGTAGATCTGGCTGCTGCTGTAGAAAAGAGCATGAGGCTTTTGGGCCATACGGGTAAGGTGGCATTCCGGAGGTTCAATCAGCAGCTTCCCATGGGCCATCTCATGGCAGGAGCCAATGCCGCCCTGCCCAGCAGTGTATCCTCACCCACGGGCGGCAAAGGTTTATCTCTCTTTTTAGCTCAGGGGCCGGGTTTTGCCAGGATCAAGCGGGGCGAGAGCGTGTTGGTGGACTACGCCGGATGCTACAACGGCTACCTCGCCGATGAGACGCGCATATTCTGTTTAGGAAAGCTTTCGGCCAAGCTGGAGGATGCCCATCAGGCCGCCTTGCAGATAGAAGAAGCTATAGCCGGGCAGCTTCGGCCTGGCGGGATTGGCCGCGAGATCTGGAGCCTCTCTGAGGCCGAAGGGGAGAGAATGGGCTATCAGGATTTCCTGGGGGGGCCGCCGGGCAGCAAAGCCGGATTTGTGGGACACGGGGTGGGCTTGCAGATCGACGAGTATCCAGTTATCGGTCCCCTGGATCATAAAATCGTCGAGAACATGATCGTTGCCGTGGAGCCGAAGATGATCTATCCGGGAGTTGGCGTAGTGGGAATTGAAGACACATTCCTGGTGGGTTCAACGGGAGCAGAGAGGCTGACCCGTCTGCCTCAGGAGATCTGGCAGGTCTAGTGATGATCGAAAAACGTCTGCCTTCCTCTCTGGCAAATGCAGAGCGCCCAGCCGATGCAGATGATTGTAGAATGATGAAGCTATGCCCTTCTGAATGCCGCGATCTGATAAAGCTGCTTTCCGGAACGCAATCATTGAATGCTTCATTAGATAAAAGGTGCCTGGTGATACTGGACGTAAGAACTATGCAGGAATACCGCTCCGGCCACCTGAACGGCTCGATTAATCTGGACTTCAGATCCGCCTCTTTTGCCGATGAGCTGGCCAGGCTCGATCGCAGCAAACCATATCTGGTCTACTGTCGCACCGGCGTTAGATCAGCAAGGACGGCAGCGCTTATGAAATCATTGGGATTTCGGGAGATTTATGATCTGGCCGGCGGGATAGCGGGCTGGCAAAGAGAGGGCTTTGAGATCGTATCCGAAAGACAATGACTGCAAAATCCATATAGATTGATAGTGGGGAAAATATCGATGAGGCTCATCAGGCTGATTACTATTATTGTACTATTGCTGTTTGCAATATTACTGTTGCCTATGTCTCTGGGCTTGAATGCATCCTCTGACCTTGGATCCGGCCAAAAGGCAGACAATTTGTTAGATAATTCTTCACTCGAAAATCCATCTTTATGGCAAGTCTTTGATATATTGAGCTCAAAGGATTATGTAGACTTGACCCACAGCTTCAGACCGGGAATACCTCATTGGGATGGATTTCCCAATGAGACTGTAGAAACGGTATTCAACTTCAGCGCCTCTGGCTTCTTGGCCCAGAAGTTTTGCCTTGTAGGACAATGGGGCACCCATGTTGACGCTCCTGGGCATTTTCATCAAGGGAAACGTACCATTGATCAGATAGATGTCAAGGAGATGGTACTGCCCTTAGTAGTATTAGATGTGCATCAGTTGGTCTCGGCAAATCCGGATTATACCATCTGTATGGATGACGTATCCGCATGGGAGTCCAGATATGGCAGGATACCGCAAGGTTGCTTCGTGGCCCTTCGAACGGACTGGTCCCTTCGCTGGCCCAACCAGACTGCCATGCTGAATATAGATCGCAATGGGACAATGCATTATCCCGGCTGGAGTATGGAGGTGCTGCGCTACCTATATGAAGACCGGAAGATCACTGCATCGGGCCATGAGACCACCGATACGGATCCAGGGATTCAGACGACCAAGGATAACTACACGCTGGAGTCCTATGTCCTGGGACAGGACCATTTCCAGGTTGAGTTGCTCGCAAATCTCGACAAGGTGCCTGAATATGGTGCTTTGATCGTGGTTGCCTTTCCCAAGCCCGAGGGTGGATCAGGTTTCCCTGTGAGGGCTTTTGCAATTTTGCCTTGAGGTTTTGAAATAGAAACCCTAAAGCTTGAGATATCTCTCTATTCTGTCCAGCCCTTCGGCAATGTTTTCCAGGGAATTGGCATAAGAGAACCTGAGATATCCCTCACCATTTGGCCCGAAGTCTATTCCCGGTGTCACACCCACATGTGCATTCTGCAGGATATCGAAGGCCAGCCGGTAAGAGTCGCCCGAGAAGCTCCTGGCATTGGCGAAGACATAAAAGGCCCCTGTCGGCTCCACGGTGATGGAAAAGCCCAGTTCTTTCAGGCGCTTGATCATGAACTTTCGGCGCTGGTCATAGATCCTCTTCATCTCTTCCACCTCCTGGTCCGTCTCCTGCAGAGCGGCGATGCCCGCCCTTTGAGCCAGAGAGCTGGCGCAGATGAAGAAGTTCTGCTGCATCTTCTGAATGGGCCGGACGAATCTCTCCGGAGCGATGAGGTAGCCAAGCCGCAGGCCGGTCATGGCATAGAGCTTGGAAAAGCCGTTTAAGACAAAGGCGCGATCGGAAAACTCCAGGATGGAGTGCTCTTTTCCCTCGTAGACCAGGCCGTGATAGATCTCATCGGAGATGATGATGGGCGATAGCCGGGCAATGGAGCGCATGGTGCTCTCGGAGAGCAGGCAGCCGGTCGGATTGGAGGGCGAGTTGATGAGAATGGCCTTTGTCTTTCTGTTGATCCTCTCCTGGATGGCCTCCGTACGAAATTGAAAACCGTCTTTTTCATAGACCGGCACTCTTGCGGGAATTCCTCCTAAGAATTTTATGAAATTGGGATAGCAGGCATAACCCGGATCGGAGATGATTACCTCCTGGCTCTTCTCCAGCAGCGCCGCAAAGACGAGCATCATGGCAGGCGAGGTGCCGGATGTTACCACTATCTGCTCCGGCTTTACAGAGACGCC
>JAQTXY010000262.1 GCA_028688535.1 Methanothrix sp.
CTGGAAAAGCTCGCCGGGAGCCGTAATTGTAGGGGAAAATTATAGCGCGGCTATCATTGCTGCGCCAATTGCCTCGTATCTGAATTGGCCACTGCTCTTTGTTAGCAGCAGCCTGCCCAATGAGACTGTAGCTGCCCTTTCACACCTGGGTGCAAAAGAAGCCGTATTCGTAGGTCCAATCTCGCCAATTGTGAGGCAGAATCTCAGTCAGATGAATATCACTCTGCAGGAAGGAAGCTCGGAATTTCTCAGCCGGGAGATGCTTAAAAGGGGAGATCATCCCAATATGGTTGTCTTTACCAACTCTCATGATCTCTCGCTTCTACCTCCTGTGCCAAATCCTGTGGTAAAAAGAACACTTGTTAACGATCTGCTGATAAGAACCGAAATGAGCCCAAGCCAAGTGCCAGCTGAGGAGTTGGGGGAGATTGTAAGGCTCAACATAACCATGAGCAATACCGGCAAAGAGATACTGAAAGGTGTGCGATTGCTGGATGTCTTTCCCATGGGTCGGTTCATAAAATGGCCGCGGCCGCAAATAGGAGAGGCAAATATTACCGATCCTTATAGTGGCCTGCCCTCGGATGCCATAAATGCATTCCTTAACGGTTCCATGCTTCGCTGGAATATGAATCGGCTTGAACCAGGTAAGTCTGCCAGCCTGAATGTAGAAGTAGAACTGCTCTACCCCATGGACTCCGGCTGGAAAGAAAGATTGGACACTGGGGCGACAGCCGCGTATGAGGGATTTTCCTACAACCATACCATTCAGAATTTGGATGATGGCCCGGTAATCAACCTGACCTATCCCACCTGGATCTACTCAGGCAGAACGAACATCAGCTGGAACCTCGACCGGGATGCGAGTTACACAGCCCTGAATCTCTACAGCCCTGAAAAACGGTCAGGAAGCATAAGAATCACAGATATCAATCCAGATAAACTCTATGAAGTGAGAGTGCAGATGCTAACTCCTGGCAAGTGGATTTTCAATATCGAGGCAGGAAACGGTTATGCTCATACTACCAAGAACTACACCATCGATGTTCGCTCCAATATTGAAGCTATGAATATTACTTCATTCAGCCACACGAAAGTCCCCCGGCTATCACTGGTCGCGGCTGCCGGCGCTGCCGCTCGCCAGGCAATTCTGCTGGATGTGGCCAAGGACCCGCAGCAAATTGATCCACTTATTGAGGAGCAAGCATTGAGGCAGAAGGTTGAAGATCTCAAGCTATCACCTCGCTATCTGATGGTCGTGGGCGATCCAGGGTCGATGCCCTTTATTTCCACCGGACTTATCCAAAAGCTCTCGGAGATTATGGAGTACGAGGTCTACAGGGACTATCAATTGCCATTGAATGATGAGAATTACAGCAGTGTAGCAGTAGGTCGAATCATAGGGCTTTCCGTTTACGATGCTTCTCAGCTTCTAGCTCGTACCCTGGCCTATGATCGATTGAATGGATCCTGGAAGAATAATGCCCTGGTCATATCTTCGCCGCCCCTCTCTTACCCTCAGGCTCCTATTGCCATGAGAATCAGAGACTATTTGGAAGAGGCAGGGCTGCAAGTCAAGGACCTGCGTTACGAAGAAGCCACCTACCAGCAAGTCATATCACAGATGAATAACGGCCAGAACTTTGTGGATTTTGATCATCACGGCAATGAAAACGCATGGCAGTTGTCAGATTGGTCGATGATGGATTCTTCCCTTACAGAAATGCACGTAAAGGAGCTGACTCTTTCACCCCAGACGACCACCTCCAGTGCTTGCGTTACTGCAAACCTCAAGGGATATTATCTTAATGTAACCGGCACCAGGATGTACATCCCTATCAATCTGGAGAACTCCATTGCCCTGGCTTTCATACGAGCTGGATCTGTAAATTATATTGGTGAGTCGGCTCTTTCCTGGATCTTCGTTTCGGATGACTTCCTAAAGAGGTTTTATCAATCCCTGGTCTTTGAGAATGCAACCGTTGGAGAGGCTGCTCTTGACGCAGATAACCTCTACCGATTGAAGTTTCAGGGTGCAGGGAACATCAAGGATATCTCCGATTACGATGAGGCTTTGCCTGATTGGGACACCTCAGTCTCCGAGATGCTCAATCAGACAGCCTATATGGATAGCATGCTGGGAGACCCCAGCTTCCGGCCGACCTTGCGAAAGACTCCAACTCGCCCCTACAGCACAGTGCTGGAGACTATCAACACCACAGGCGAGAATAAAAGCATAATCAAGGCATCCGTAACGCCGATAAATGAGAGCGCAACCGACTGGATCTACTGGATTGAGACAGATAGCACCAGCGGCGAGCTTAATCTCAACGCTCCGCCCGCCATCATCGGCGAGGTATTACTGCCTAAAGATGCAGACAAGATCGTCGTTAAGGAAAACGGTCTTTCGGTATGGCATGATGAATATACGCTTGGCGAAAATAAAAAGGTGATGTGGCCCATATTGCGACCCAGGCTTGCTGAGGAGAGGAGCTTTGAGATCGAGTATGTGATCATCCCCGGCCAGGTTCAGCGCATCAATATAACCGCAGGCTGGAATGCCATAGCCGTATACCTCAAGCCGAGGGATGCAACTGCCTCCAAGTACCTGGCGAATAAACCCTATCGGAGTATATTCTCCATTGCCGGTGAAGGATGGGACTTTGGCATGAAGGATGGAGGCACGATTAATGTGACAAGGTTTTCGCCTGGTGAGGGCTATCTCATCGACAGTGCCAACAACTTCACCATAGAAATATCCGGCAAACCAGTCGATCTGCCTTTTCGCCTCAATCTGCATGCCGGATGGAATATGATTGGCCTTCCGGTGAACAAGACAGTAGATTTAGGTAACATTACTGTGAATGCCGAGCACAAGAGGTACAAGTATCAGGAAGCAGTGAATAAAGGCCTGGTCTCGGCTTTCGTCTGGAAATATGAGGGGCAGGGTTGGACCCACCTGGGAGAGAATGAGACATTGGTACCGGGAATGGCCTATCTTTTCGAGGCAATGGACGAGGCTAAGCTGGAGTTTCGCTGAAAGGCAATATCAGCAGAACTCCTTGCTATAATTTTTTATTTGACGAATCCCGAATCCTGAGAAGGGAGACATAATGAAAAGCTGCTTTCTGAGACTGAAAGCAATTGTTGCTGATGAATTTTGCTTGAAGCTGGAGGAGGCTATATGAATCAGGTTGTTTATCTCATCGGAGTTTTGGCACCGATCACACCTTCCGAGCCGCTTCCTCCATTGCCCGCCATCCCCCGCGGCTCGCTGGTCATCGTGGAGGGCCGGGCGCCCATCTGGCGGTATGGCATGGCACTGCATCTGCTTCATGGGTCGCCGGCTGCCGCCATCGCCGGTCTACTGACCCGCGCCTAGGAGCGGTAGTAGTAGCTACACACAATAAGCAGTGGCAGGTGGGCCAGGTTGTGGATGTAACTCTTGAGCAGAGCACTCGGGGAGGTAGAGAGGAATTAACTGGATTGCTGTTTCTCTATTTCAGCCTGACCTTGTGGCTGAAGAAAAGCTATCCAAGAGGATTGTCTCTCTTGAGGGCAGCAAAGCAGGTCTGTCCGAGAGGCCAGTGGCTATGGTGATCGGTGCAGGAAAGGAGATCAACTGTCGAGGAAGCGCTTTCGAACCTCGAAGAGGCTACACAGCTTTTCTACCCATTTCTGGCTGTAAGTGCCTGTCTGGCCTATTTCGCATTTTTTGCCTCCCGAACTCTCAATTTCCAACTATTACGCACCCATACTAAAACGTTGCCATGTTATATATGATATATCGACAGTTCCGGACCATTTATCCAGAGTCTCATGGATACTGACCTTGGACCAGCCGTCTTGATCAGTATTTACCCAAATGTATTTCTCCTCCGGCCAATTACTTATGTCAATATTGGTGTTGGGGTCAACCTTGATACCCAGCCCATCAGGCCAAAATGGATAGTCACTCTCATTCGATACAAT
>JAQTXY010000263.1 GCA_028688535.1 Methanothrix sp.
GGCCCTGCCTGGAGAGTGCTATACCTTTGCCACCCCAGGCCGATGCATTTTCGGGATCGATTTTTATGGCCCGGTCAAAGCTTTCGATGGCCTGCGGAAAGTTGCCGTTTAGGAGAGATGCCTGGCCTCTCTCCAGCCAGTAGGCGGCCGTATCTTGAGCTGTTGCTGGTGTGGGAAGGAATAGCAGCAGCATACAAGCCAGTATAGCGCAAGAACGCGCCTGGGACGGGATGGAAAAGGACTTCTGCAAAGCAATCATTATTCTCATAGAATTGCAGATGGGATATATTTCCAGCGCCCTTGAAGATAGGGTAAACTAAATAAAACTGTAATGCGAAACAAAAACTGTCCTAAATATCATCAGCATTGAATGCATTGTTCAGAATTGGGACAGCAGCATTTTAGGAGATGATGTAAGTGAAAAGAATGGTTTCTCAGACGAAGCTTTACCTGGTTATTATGGTATTAGCAGTATCGATATTTGCCATAAGCGCTGTCGCTATGGGAGAGGACGGTCATAAGGCAATAACTCAGGATCTCATGAAATTAATAGAGGATAATCCAGAAATCGGGGTTATGTTGGAGGAATCTATTGCCAAGGCTAAAGAGATAAATCCTGACCGGCAGACAAATCCTGTGCAGAACTTATCGGAATACTACGATTTCATCGATAGTGCGTCTGAGCTTATCCCGCAAGATGTACTTGATGATCCGGCCAATCTCACACGCGACCAAATACTACAAAGCATCTGCTACTTCTATTTCCTGGTTGACCAGCCCCTGCCGCAGCTGGAAAACATGAGCCTGTTCAACAATACCATTCAGTATTACGAGCCATTCTCCGTGTGGCTGCGCAGTTTTGCTGATTCCTGGGGAATGTTCCTTGATACTGAAGAGTCATGGAATAATGAAACATACCAGCAGTTTTATGACGATCCAATCTATGGTTTGCAGGGACCGTGGTATGAGTCTTCGTCTAATTGGAGCACTTTTAACCGGTTCTTCTCCAGGTACCTGGCGTCGCCTGATCAGCGGCCTATTGCTTCGTCAAACGACACCAGTGTCGTCGTCTCGCCTGCTGATTCCGTCCCCCAGGGAACGTGGCCAATAGCAAGCAACTCAACCATTCTGGTGGATGGTGGATTACAAGTCAAGCTTGTGCGTTATTTCAATATCGAAGATCTGCTTGGCAATGACAGCGAGTACAAGGATGCCTTTGCCGACGGCGTGCTCACCCACACCTTCCTGAATGTCAATGACTACCATCGATATCATTTCGCGGTTGGCGGAAAGATTGTGGACAATAGGTCCATAAAGCAAAATGTAGCTTTAGAGGTTGAATGGAATTCGACCGGAAAGAAGTATGACCCAATCGACTCGACCGGCTGGCAGTTCTCTCAGACGCGCGGTTACGTAATAGTAGACACAGGAGAATACGGTCTGGTGGCGCTCATTCCCATGGGCATGGCCCAGGTATCTTCCGTCAACTTCGAGAAAGGCGTTGTTGTGGGATCCGATCATGAGAAAGGTGACATGCTTGGCAATTTCCTGTTCGGAGGGTCCGATTTCGTCATGCTATTCCAGAAACAGGCCGGATTTGAACTGACGGCGACGCCTGGCGTTCATATTCTGATGGGCGAGAAGTATGGAGTGATGAAGGGAACAGCTGAGTAAAAAAGCTGGTGACTGAACCGAAATTAACGTCAAGAATGCGGCGGAGCCCTTAAGGCAGCAGATTGCAGCGGGTTTCCGTCGTCGTTTTTCTCTTAAATCCATGTGCGAGCGAGAGTTCAGGCCCAGCGCTAGGCGAAGCTGCACAGGCGCTATGACCTCGATCAGCTCTGGCGGATAGCGGCTCCTCTCTGGCCGGACCACAGCGGCCTGCATGCCGTTCAGCTTGGTTGGGTAGCATTTGCACTCGCCAAAAGTGCTGCCCTCCTCGGCAAAGCCTCCGATTTTGATTGCCTCTTGTTTCGCCGGGAAGGGCTCATCGAGCCGCCTATTCATTTTTTTCTGAAATCATAACAGAGTGAAACAGCAGCGGCGCATCCGCCCAGCAAGCTGCGGGGCATCCGAGGCTGCGCCGCATGAAGCTGGAACCAAGATGCTCACATATTTGATCAATAATACCAGTAACCGCTACGGTATGGGTAAGGATACCAATAATAGCGATATGTATACGGGTAGTAGCCATAGTAGCTGTACCAGTGGTTGCCAGGATAGAGGAAATCCGAGTAAAGGTATCGATGATAGGTTTTCCCTTGATAGTTATAATACGAAAAAGGATCAAAATCCCTTCCCCAATTTGAAGACGGTGGATTGCCACCTACCCACGGTTGGCCAATGCCTTTATCAAATAGTTTTTCTGCTGTTTTTTCCCCTGGTCGCATCTCCACACCATTCTCAAAATCTACTGCTGCCGCACACCCCATTAATGATAGGATGAGGACAATCGATATCAAGTTATTATCCATTCCCACCAATCTCCTTTTTTATTTCTGCAAGGCAACTGCCTACCCATATCGCGAACCTCATATGTTTGCCATTCTTCGGAGACCTTTTTGTGAGCAGGCATCTCTAATAGCGGTTTTTCAAGTAGCCGACTATACAAAAAGATATCGAGTAGATGTCACTGAGCTTTCAAGAACTCCTTTTGAGCGGCATCGGCTTCGGCGCGAGTCTGATCGGCTTCTTTGAAGGCACCAATCATCTGATCGTGGTATTCTTGGGCCAGTTTTGCAAACTTGATTACTTGATCGTGGTAACTGATTGCCTGATCTCTCAAGGCTTGCGCTTCATCGAGAAGCTTCCTGAGGTCCTCGTTCTTCTCAAGCTGCTCTTTTCTTGCTTTGAACTCTGCACGCAAGGCAGCAATTTTATTGACCAGTTGCTTCTCTTTATCCTGGCTTAAAATCTCAGTCTGTTGCCGAAACTCCAGGTGATCTATCTCGCTGTGCAGATCTCTAATGGAGCGCTCACGGGTGAGGTTGTGCGTCTTGCGGATATCGTCTATCTTTGCATATAGCTGGCTTATCTTCTCGTTGGACTCATCCCGCTTCTTTTTAGACTGTGCAACATTCTTGTTGCTCTCGTCCCTCAGCTTCTTGAACTCCTTGGCCTTATCGATCAGCCCTTCGGTGGCCCTGTTCAACTCATCTCGCTTGGCGGCCCATTTGCTCGCTATAGCATTCAGTTGGCTTATTCGATCCTTGAAGGCAAGGGACTCCTGCCTGAGTTTGCCTTTTTGATCTTCCAGTTCTGTCAGCATCCCCCGTATTTCCTCCTGCTACAATCCGCTTACTAGGGTTTTGTCCCACCGAAATGCAAAACCCAGGAACACTTTGCTGGGTGGCATAACTAATAGAGTACGCCGGTAGATTTATAGTTTCTGTCAATTTGATGCGAAAGATATACATACTAAAAACATCATTATTAATAGTGGTGAATGATGATCATGATTCTCTACTATGTAATCGTGCTCTTTGTCCTGTGGGGTCTGGCTTTAGGGATAATGGCAGTACCTCTGCGAGTGGTCAGAGTCAATCCCACCTATTCGTCCTGGGTTGACTGCGCCAGCTTAATTGGCGACATTTGAAATCTGTTCTCTTTTATCAGCGTTCAACCGCAATCTATAAGTATCAATAGTTACTATAATAGTAGTTTGCCGCTTCATGCAAGGGTTGGCGGGCGTGCCGTGGGCCAAAACGTATCCGATAATGCTCTGATGGCAAGGAGAATTGCCCCACAATGGGGAACATGCAGGGCAACGTGCATGATTTGCATCCTTGTTCCAGGAGATGCATGCCTTCGTGGCTATGCATTCTGGCTACGAGCCTGTGGGAATGAAGGCAGGAAGAAAAAGTTGCGTGCTGTGATTAGCACAGTAATCTGCTGGAGATCTCGCGCTAATACACGGTCGGGGCATGAAGTGGCACAATCATGCTGCGTGAGAGGCCAATTGTAGATCC
>JAQTXY010000004.1 GCA_028688535.1 Methanothrix sp.
AACTGGAACTGCAGGGGATCATCATCTGCATCCATAAATTCAACAGTCCAGGTGATAGTCGAACCTATCTCCTGGGGACTGAGCTTGTCTGGACCGAAATTGATGATAGCTGGCTTTTGGTTAGGTGGCAATCCGATGAATGTCACACTCTTCTGATCATCAAATCCATCCTGATCGGCGTGTTTGCCATCTCTAATCTGGGCCTCAATTTGGGCTTCGCCTTCGGTAGCTTTCCAGGCCCACTGGTTGCTGGACTGCCAATCGGTTGCAGGAAGTTGGTTTAAGAAAAATCTGTATGAAATTGGATTATTTTCTGGGTCACTGGCCTGAGCCGTCCAGGTCACAATGCTGCCCGTCTCCTGAGGGCTGGCCTTGTCAGCAGACAAATCGGATATTGCAGGCTTCTCATTGGGCTTGTTTATGGTATAGCTTGCCTTTTGGGAGGAATCGCCATCGACATTATGTGCCCCATCCCTAACCCTCGCCTCTATGCTATGAACACCGATTTCATTAGCAGAGGTATACCAGATCCACTGATTTTGATATTGCCAATCAGATACCGGCTGATCGTCCAGCATGAATAGGAACTGCAAGCTGTTGCTATCCTGGTCACTGGCTACTGCTTCCCAGGTCACGGCAATTCCAGCTTCCTGGGGGCTGGCTGGGTCTGCGGTCAAGCTGATCATGACAGGTGGCTGATTTGCAGTCACTATTTCCTGAGGCTGTGTTGCAGGTTCCTGCCATGTCGTTTGCTGCTCTTCTGCAGGCGGCTGATAGGTTTGCTGCGCCGCGGCCACATCTGGCAAAGGCTCAGTCGCAGGCTGCGCCGGGACTTCCTCCGGCACCGGCGGGGCAGTTAATCTAAAGTCACTTATCCTCTCGTCCGGTGCAAATTGGGGGCCGGCATGCATTTCATCCCTGACTGAGACGCTTATCTGGTAATCTCCAGCATCTCCTGGATTGGTATCCCATTTCCAGGTGTTGTCGGAGAGATCTGAGTTTACCGGCTTCCAAACGTCTCCCGTAGATGGTCCTTTTAGCCGGAATATGAAGGACATAGGATCATTTTCCGGATCCTCTGCTCGGGCAGTCCATTTTATGGAGCTGCCTGCTTCCTGAGGACTGGATTTGTCGCTCTCCAGGGTGATGAGCATTGGCTGCTGATTAGAGCTTACGCCGCCCATGTTATCCGAAGAGAACAAATCCCCCTGACCCAAATCTCCCGGCGACTGTGGATCGAATTGTGCCAAGGCGGATACAGCCAGGAGCACTCCGGTTATCATTATCGCTGCAATGACGAGTATCACGTCCCTGCAATTATGCTTGAATTTCATATCCTCACTCTCCTTTTCTTTACTATCCCACACGTGCTTGAAAACTTCATGACTAAAAGTTGGATCTGACGTTTATGAACTTTTTTTTCACATTGATGACTTGTTAGTGCACCGCCACCAAAGGCAATTTCATATGAATCCCATCTATGCAAAGGGATGCTTCGCAAAGTCTTTCTTGGCCAGTATTTCCGAGACCTTGGGATTTTTAGCTACAGCCCTCTCAATGGCCAGCTTTGTTGCCGAATAATTGTATTCGTAGACCTTTTTCTTGTCTTTTGCATCCCACTCAATAAACACGGATACAATTATTCTCAGCTCCTCTGCCAGCTCCTGGGGCAGTGTCCCCTCTGCTACGCAGTCCATTACCGCCTTGGCCACAGCCGCCTGAGCCGGGCCGAACATGAGTATGGCCTGACCGGCTCCCTTGATGGTGACCTTGTTTACCATTAGGGTAGCAGGCTTGGCAGGCAGGTTGGGTTCTAAGACCGCCAGCAAGGGAGTATGCCCCTTCGCGGGCGAAGCTAGGCTACTAACAAATGCTTGCTCTACGTAGCTGCCCTTCGGCCCAATTACAAGATCGATATGAGCGATCTCCGGGCCCTCTCCTACCAATGCTTCTCCAATCAGTATGCTATCAAAAGGTTGCTTCATACATCTACCTTAGAATCATTTTTCATATAAATTTGTACTCTAAGCTATCGCCAAAAGATATATCATTATAATATGTACCATGATGAGACAATGCGAATACTTGTGGTCAACAACTATGGACAGTTCAATCACCTTATCAGGCGCGCCATTCGGGAAAAGGTTGAGACGGACCTTATCTCCAACCAGACCGCGCCGGAGAAGATCGACGCTGACGGTCTCATACTGGGTGGAGGGCCTACCCTGGAGCGAGCCGGTCGCTGCGCGGATTACCTGAGAGATCTTGATATCCCCATACTGGGAATTTGTCTGGGCATGCAGCTCATGGGCACCACCTTTGGAGGAAAAGTAATTGCCGGCAGCATGGGCGGATACGCTGAGGTAAATGTACAGGTTCTCAAGGAAGATGATATCTTAAAGGGCCTGCCGGCCACCTTCAAGACCTGGGCTTCACACATGGATCAGGTCTCTGTGCTTCCCGAAGGCTTTGAGATCTTAGCACGATCGAATGTCTGCGAGATCGAGGCCATGAAGCACTTGACCAGACCGCTCTATGGCGTGCAGTGGCATCCCGAGGTTGTGCATACCGAATACGGCCCAGAGCTTCTGGACAACTTTATCGCCCTGTGCAAGAGATGAATGATCTGCAGGACCGAGTAGCCGGGCTCAAGCAAGCCCTATCGGCAGCAAAAGAACTCTCTTTAACGGAACTGGCCGCTCGGATACGAGTGTTGGGATTTCGCTGTCAAAAATGTGGAGAATGCTGCCGGGGAGATGACAACAGCGTGGTCGTTTTTCCTGAGGAGATAAGACGCATCCAGACGGCCACGGGCCTATTGTGGCTGGAGGCAGTAAAGCCGCCAAAGGAAGGTGAGTGGGACAAGGATGGCTGCTTTCATACCCTGGAATGGAGGCTCGTAAAAGAAAGAGCATCAGAAGGAGCATCCTGCCGGTTTTATCAAAATGGCAGATGTAGCATCTATTCCTGCCGGCCCATGCTCTGTCGCACCTACCCCTTCTATCTGGATAACGGGGAATTGGTGCACTCGGAGTGCCGGGGCCTGGGATGCAAGATCGAGTCCGAAGAAGCTGATGAGCTGGCAGAGCTGCTAGTTAAGCGCCATCTCATGGAGATCCAGGAGGCCATCCATCTCCTGGAAAGATACCGGGATTTTGAGAGGGGCGAGGCAAAAGAGGGTGGAGGATGCATCGTCCATGATAGTGAGGGCGAGCACAGGATCTCGCAGGGTAAGCTCGTGGGTTAGGAAGCACTTCATTTACAGCCTATAATCACAACAACTATTTTTATAATGTAATACTATCAATCTAATCCTCACAAGCTTTTCATACTTTGAACGGCACAATATGCATCGAGGAATTTATTTGAGATCGCATTGTACGATGTGCTTTATCATCTTGATGGCAGCTTTATCTATGACTGGCCAGATACATGCAAAAGAGATCCGGGGTCAGGTGGCTAATGGCGACTTTGAATGGAGCGCCCAGAATTTTGCAGGATTCTATTATGATATTGACAGAAATCTGGGCACAGAAAAAATCAGCACTACTATCGCTGATGGAAAGCTCTATGAGCCCAATGGCGTCGTTTACAGCACAACGTCTCAGATGAACGACTTTGAATTTGAGGACTGGGGGTCCTACAATATCATTGGTTTCATGGGCGAGAGGTATTTCGCCGGATATGTTAATAACGAATATATGGAAGACTGGGACGAGCTTCTATTCAAAGAGTCCGTTGATGAAAACTCCCTGTCCGACGAACAGCTCCAGACGATATTGATGGATAGCGACGCGCAGATGACTATCACAGCCAGCCAGCCTCTTGAGCTGGCAGAGAATTATGTGCTGGCCATAAAATACATCGATAGTAGCGGCATGTTTGTTGAACTGACAAAGAATGGTGAGGTTGTGGACTCGAAGGTCATGATGCCGTCTAAAGATGGTGCGACAATGGCTGATAAGACCTACCTCTACAAAAGAGACGCTGGCGAACAAAAAGGACTGGTCATAATCGCAGTTCACTTCAAGAACGCTGTTACCATTCAAAACCAAACCGTTGCTACTGTGGATGGTCTATGGCAGATCTCAGATACACCAACACCGGTCAAGATAGATACCGAATTTGGCAAGATGAGAATTGCCAGTGTCAGCGCTGATACCATAGTCATGGACAACAAGGACAACAGCATTGCGCTCAGCAAGAATAAAGATACCGAATTGTTGGGAGACATCAGGATCAAGACTGCAGATCAGGATGTCATTGATGATGAATATCCAATCAGGTATTATATTTATCTGGACGAAAAATGTGAGTGCTGAATATATATTTTTTGGTAGCGTGCCAATTTGATATAAAATAGTAGTAGCGTCCTATGACGAGATCATTCTTGCTATTTGTCCTACTGGCAGCAAGTTATTTCATCATTGGATTAAATAATTAGCCCTGTATCCCAGGTAAGGTCGGACTGGCCCGCTGCTACAGTGATCGAACCAGTCCGATGGGTATTCAGATGGGCGTCGCGGTCTGCTGCATCATCAATGCCGACATCCTTGCTTGTGATGCGGTAGCCTGTCGGCGGCAGAATTCCAGATTGTAGGTTCCTGGATCCGGATTTTCAAAGAGGAACTCTCCGCCAGGTTGACGGTGACCCCTTCAATCCCTTCTCGCCTGCATCCTGCACTCCGTTGCCGTTTTCATCCACCCAGACATAGTCGCCCAGATAGGACCGTTAAACTAAATGAAGTGTCGATTCCTTTTGAATGTTATAGTCCGCGAGCGTTCGGCCATCCTCAAGTTGCTTGCCTGCGAAGATTAAGCGCTGTTCATCCGGGGGTATCCCTTCTTTGTCCTGAATCTTCTGCTTGACATTTTCGATGCTATCGCTGGGTTCCACTTCCAATGTGATTGTCTTGCCGGTCAGCGTCTTTACGAATATTTGCGTCGCCAATGATTCAAGAAATGATATTATTGAATTACATCCTCAGTTCAAATGCTTCCTCAGCACGTTCTCATAAAGTCTCTTTACGTTTTCCTGAGTCTTGGCCATCTCCGGAAATCCCTGGTACTGCATGGCCTTTTCTGCGTCCTCAGCAAGTTTGAGCTTATACTGGCTGCGTGACAAAAACCAGCCCTGTCTGGCATAGTAGCGGGAGAGGTATTCCTGCTCAGTCTGGCCTGGGGTGGGTGTAAAGAGACCATGCCTTGTATCCAACTCCGCCAGCTCCATCATAGTAGTATAGCCGGACCTGGCAATGATGAACCTGGCCCGATTCATAAGCTCTGTCTTCTCTTCTGTGGAGACGTAGGAGTGCACAGTGGTATGTTCATCTAATTTTTTGTGGTACTCCTTCTGCGGGCTTCCCAGAAGGACCACCTTCTCGCCGGGGAGCTGTTGTATCTGCTTCATGATGATCTCCTCCAGGCGGGTCCTCTGCGGCTCGGGACCGGATGCAACTGCCAAAAAGTCCAGATCCCTGTCCCGCGCTATTTTTTTGGTGCTGGTCAAAATTCCTGCGTAGTAGGCTCTACGATTTGTGGATTTCACATTGGAGCGACAGAGCTTGCCGCTCAGGTTATTGCTGCATTCATTGGGGTTTAAATCCGGCACAATCACGCCCAAGAATTTACTGTGAAAGAAGCTGTTGAAGGGCATAGTCATCAACTCAAATGGATAGAGATAGCGGGGCATGCTGTAGCGAAGCTGGTGAGATATGAAATAGCTGGGGACCTTGTCGCTATAGACGCTCATGCGGTTGTCGCTGATGATCAGGTCGAATCTATTCTCTGCCAGGATCACTTCAAACCTTTTTTTCTCCTGGGCAATGGCCCTCAGAAGGCCTGGAATACCTGCGATAAATGTTGGCAGAAAGAATCGAGAGTCGCTGTAGGGCGCCGGATAATCCTTGAAGTGGATGAAATTACACTCAGGGCATTCTCTCTTCAAGAGGGCCAGGGCATTGCCGCTTGTGCCGACGGTTACCTCATGTCCCCTCTGCAAAAGCTCCTCAATAATGGGAATGTCTCGGGTAGCGTGGCCCAGACCCCAATTGAGAGGACTTATAAAAACATGTCCCATGAACCAGAATAGCATGGTCTGATTGTATAAATCATTCTCTCGGAGAAGATTGTAGTAACAATTTTGAAACAACGGTTATGATTTTGTGTATATTATTATCTGAAAAATATGCATCAACCTTTCCATGAGTATAAATCAGAGAAAAAGAAATCAATAATTGAAAGATCAATTAGCCAACTAGAGCATTTTGTTTTTATAGACTCAAATAAATTTCACACTTATTGGATTTCTTTTTCAAAACTTTCTTAAATAATTTAAAATAAAATAGATTAACATTAAATACTAGCAGACGGATTCGCACCTGATTTGTGCTCAGAACTAATTATAGAGGTATTGATATGGCAAAGGATGTTCGTGATAGATCCATAGATCCCGCCAGCCGGGAGATGCTCGATGTCTGCCAGAGGGCCGGTCTGGAGACAGCCTGGGATCGCTTCGAAAAACAGCAGCCACAGTGCGGTTTTGGTGAGCTGGGACTGTGCTGTCGAAACTGCAACATGGGACCGTGTCGCATAGATCCCTTTGGCGAAGGTGCCATCAAAGGCGTCTGCGGAGCGACGGCAGACATAATAGTTGCCCGCAATCTTTTGCGCAGCATCGCCGCAGGAGCTTCAGCCCACTCCGATCACGCTCGCGACGTGGCCCACACCTTCCGGGCGGTATCTATGGGCGAGGCCCCTTCCTACAGCATTAAAGATCAGGCCAAGCTGGAGCGCCTCATGTCGGAGTACGGTGTGGATACTCAAATCGCCCTGGCTGATGCCATCATGGCGCAGTTCGGCAAACAGGATGGCCCCCTGCAGTTCACCGGCCGGGCTCCGGCCAAGCGACTGGAGCTATGGAAGAAGCTGGGCATTGAGCCACGCGGGATTGACCGGGAGATCGTGGAGTGCATGCATCGCACTCACATGGGCGTTGACAACGATTACGTGAGCCTGATTTTGCAGGGGCTGCGCACCGGTCTCGCTGACGGCTGGGGCGGCTCCATGATCGCTACCGAGCTGCAGGATGTGCTCTTCGGCACACCCACGCCCACATTCTCCGAGGCCAACCTGGGCGTCCTGGAACCCAATCAGGTCAACGTCATTGTGCATGGTCATGAGCCTCTCCTGTCAGAGATGATTGTAGCAGCAGCAGCAGATCCGGAGATGGTGGAGCTGGCCACGAAGCAAGGCGCGGTAGGCATAAATGTTGCCGGAATGTGCTGCACTGGAAATGAGGTCCTCATGCGTCACGGTGTGCCGGCAGCAGGCAACTTCCTGCAGCAAGAGCTGGCTGTGGCTACCGGGGCAGTAGATGCCATGGTTGTAGATGTGCAGTGCGTCATGCCGGCGCTGGGCGCACTCGCGGGCTGCTTCCACACCAAATTCATTTCCACCTCTCCCAAGGCCAAGTTCCCCGGTGCCGTTCACATGGAGTTTCATGAAGAGACCGCCCCGGAGACGGCCAAATCCATAGTCTCGGCGGCGGTCCAAAACTACAAGAACCGCAATCCTGCCAAAGTCCACATTCCTAAAGAGAAGTCCAAATGCATGGTGGGCTTCTCTGTGGAGACGATTGTCGGTGCCCTGGGAGGAAACCTCGACCCGCTTATCGGTGCCATCAAGAGCGGTGCTGTGCGGGGTATTGGAGCTGTTGTAGGCTGCAATAATCCCAAGATTGTTCATGATTACGGCCACATCAATATGGTAAAAGAGCTAATCAAGAACAATGTGCTTGTGCTCACAACAGGCTGCAACGCTCATGCCTGTGCTAAGGCCGGTCTGCTCCTTCCTGAGGCCGCCGACCTAGCGGGAGAGGGCTTAAAAGGAGTATGCAAGGCCCTGGGAATTCCGCCTGTGCTGCATATGGGCTCATGCGTAGACATCAGCCGCATTCTGACGGCAGCTGCGGCGGTTGCTAATGCATTGGGTGTGGACATAAGCGACCTGCCGGCAGCTGGCGCTGCCCCGGAGTGGATGAGCGAAAAAGCAGTGGCAATTGGTGCTTATGTGGTGGGCTCGGGAGTGTACACCGTGCTGGGAACTGTGCCCCAGGTATTGGGAAGCTCGGCAGTTGCCGGATTGCTAACCGCCGGCGCCAAGGACGTGGTGGGGGCATGCTTCGCAGTGGAGCCTGATCCGTTTAAGGCCGCCACATTGATGATAGATCATATCGACAGCCAGCGCAAGAAGCTGGGCCTGTGAGGAGCAAAGCCATGAAAGAAGTCTTCGTCCGCCTGGACCGATGTTTAGGCTGCAAGTCCTGTGAGATGGCCTGCGCAGTGGAGCATTCCGCCGGCAAGAGCCTAATCTCGGCTATCTCTGAGAAGCCGGGACCGGTGCGCCGCGTTTATGTGGAGATGGCAGAGGGGCAGAAGATGCCTCTCGTCTGCCGCCACTGCGAGGATGCGCCCTGTGTTGCCGTCTGCCGTACCGGCGGCATGCACCAGGACGCGGTTACCGGCATCGTCGATCGCAATCAAGAGAATTGTGTAGGCTGCTGGATGTGCGCTATGGTCTGCCCCTACGGGGTCATAGGCCGACACACTGAGGTGCGCATGGCTGTAAAGTGCGATCGCTGCAAGAATCTGGACATTCCTGCATGTGTAGCCGCCTGTCCCACCGGAACATTGATCTTTGCCACACAGCGAGAATTCGTGGAGATGATGCGAAAGGAAGCCGCCCTGCGGATCGCCCGGGAAGCAAGAGGCCTGGCTAAGGCCTGAATTTGATCAAAGAGGGTGACGGGGATAGCTAGGAGACAACGGCATATATGCTACTTCCTCGAATCACCCAATAATCAAGGAAATAACCAAATAGCCCAACGAACAAATACAATGGAGAACATGAAGCTGAAAGTCAAGATCACCGGTCCCAGGGTACATGACGTGGGCTATAGATATTTCCTAATGAGCAATGCCATGGACTTAGGTCTCAAGGGCTTCCATGCCCGCAACAGGATGAGCGGAGAGGTGCAGGAAGTGATAGTCTTGGTTGAGGGCGATGAAGAAGCAATCGCAGACTTCGGAAAGCTGGTAGAGACAAAGAAGCCTGAGCACTCAAAGGTATCGAATATTGCCTTCCAGAACTATGAGGGCGATGTTATGAGGGCAGGCGAGTATGCCCAGGTGTGCACGGCCCTGCAGATGAATAAGGCCATACCGCTCTTGCTGAAGATCCAAAACAACACCAGTGTCACACCTCAAATCCTGGAAGAGATCAAAGACGTGAGGGAAGATATTCAACCAGGATATGGGGTCAATTTCCGGCAGGTACAATCTGATGTCCGAGCGATAAAAGAACGCTTGGGCATGCAGTGAGCTTGCCGCCAAGCCAGAAAGAATCCAGGGCTAAGAGCTAGTGGCGGTTCTGGAAACGAGGTCAAACGGCGGCGGCGCACTCCGCCGTAGAACTGCTGGGTATTCAAACCTTAACTCTGCTGACGGAGGAATATAGTCGGAGACGTAGTCGATAGATATTGATTTATGATAATACATCATCCCTAATGTAACGAAAATAAACGGATAAGCATTCGATAGCTTGTGGCTTGATCCCAAGAATCTTATTTCCTGCACTACTGCGGAGTTAAGGTTAGACTAATGGAAATAATCCCTCCATGATAAATCCTTGATAAATGAATCATCGGTTTCCATATCAAAAATATCCTCAAGTCGTTTGTATAGACATGCAAGGACTTCAAAAACCTTTTCCGTCTCCATCTCAACAATAGTCATATTCTCAACCGTTTCAGACAACACAGGCTTACCTTCATTCGACGGTGCGGAATATCTACCGGACCATTCTAAATGCTCGTTGATATCATCTAAGAGTTTCTTTTCGTCATCTTTTAAAGATATCCCCAAACCTTTTATCAGATCTGGTGCAGTGTGACCCAAAATCCCGAGTTTCTTTAAGGTTGCCCCATCTACTATCGTATTATCTTCTTTCAGTACTCTCGCGACTTTTATACCCTTTGCTAGGTTCTCGACTGCCATACCCATCAACATCATATAAACAGGTACAAGATTTAGATAAGGTTTTAAATTTATATTAATATCTTCGCAAGACATCATTTTTCCAGGACATGCCATTGCGAAATCTTGACGTATGATGGGTTTCAAATCTAGACTTAAAATGGATTTCTTTCCTGACTTCACTTGCTCCAACTCGGTTTTTAATTGTTCCAACTCAGCTTTAGATTGTTCAAATTCCGTTTCAAGTCGTTTATTTTCTGCCTTAAGTCGCTTTCTGCTATTTATTCTTTCTGCTTCCAATCGATCCTGATATAAATCACATAAATCTTTTGCAGCATAAAATAATCCACGGGATGTAAATTTCCAACTCCATGGGTTGCATATGACTTTCCTATAAGATTCTTTGGCATCCATCGCATATCACTCTTAACCTAAGTATAAAACTAATATTTTAAATGTAATACCCCGCAGCTTGCTGCGACTGGGATAGAGTGCATGCGTATTCAACTTTAGGTTTGGATCAGCTTAACCTGGTTTGGTTTTGGTGCAACGGCGTATTACATGCCCTTATGCTTGCATCGGGGCGCGTCGCTGCCATTTGATTCTAGTTATGGCTATTTCTGACATAAGGCGCTAGACTATAGGCGTCAGGCTGATCCTGTTCCTATCTTCCAGAAGCATATAATAGGGCTCAGTTCGGGGGATGATTCCATAAAGACACAGCCCGCCGTTCAATTCATTGACCAGCAAATAAGTATCCGCCGTATGCACGGCCATGTTCATGCTCTCCTGACCGCTCTTCACCACGAGCAAATTGATATCGTTGGTCTCCTTCCAGTTACGGATCATCAGGTTGACTAAATTGAGCACTGCCTTGTAGCCGAAGGCAAACTCAATGGAGTCCAGGCCGATGATATTCAGTATAGGCCGTCCCGTCCTCTCTCGCAGTGCATCCCATTTCTCCTGCAGCTCTTCACCCCATGCTACCGGATCATCTCCCTCAGGCGAAGAGACAACTACATTGGTAGGCACAAAGATGTCACGCGTGCTGAGCTGGTAGCCGATGCTGGGCAGAATGAAGACGCCCCTGCCGTTCTTAAGGGCATTCGACGCCAGGGCAGTTAGGATCTGGTAGTACCTCTTGCCAACACCATGGTCTATCTCCACAACATTGCATGAGCCGTACTTCAGACCGCCTGTAATTTCATCCAGGTCAGGAATGCCAGTGGAGATGCGATCCGTTTTGGGATCGGGAACTCTCACACCATCACGGCCAATTCTGGCATCCTCATGTTCCCGGTAAGGCTCAAAGAACCGAAACCGCCCATTGTGCAATGTAACGGTGTAGGTCTTCTGGCCGATCTCGACTCCTCGCAACTTGTCCAGTTTTATCTGCCGAACATAGCGGCTCCTCATGCTCCCTTCGGCGTAGCCGGGCAAACGGAACTGCTCCATGGTCACTACTCCGTCCACAATGTAGTCCAAAGGCATGACACTGGCAAATTCGGAGACAAAGATCAGGTGCGTATCCAGATCTCGAGCAAATTCGCAGATATTTTGCTCAAAGCCGTGTTGGGCATCCCCGATGAGGTGAGCGGTATAATTCAAGACAGCATCCCAACTATCGATAATAATCATAGGATTGTCCATCTCCTCTGCCTCATCAAAGAATACTTTAAAAAAATCCAAAACTGCATAATAGTTGGATAGGTCTTTTCCTACACCCCTCAGGCTCTCTAAGAGCTTGCTCTGAGTGGCATTGACCACATTCTTGGGCGGGACGACCTCTTTTACCCAAGGGTTGGTGGCATAGAGCCGGCGAGGATCTATGCGAGTGGATATGTACATTCCATTCCTATCCTCGCATAAGCTATTCATGATCTCCAGGGCTAAAGTAGTCTTGCCGGTTCCAGGCAAGCCTTTGATAAGAAGCGTCTGGCCGCTTTCAACAGTGAAGAAATCTTTGATCTCCATTGGTATAGACATTTGCGGGGCGCTGAGCATGTATTTATTCCTCAATTAATATATCTTCAGTATTTTGGCACATGCATTTGTTGGCACGCTTCAAGAGTGCGCAGATCCGATTCGGATCGACCTGAAATGAAAAGTGAACTGTATCATCTTCGTCGCAATAAAAATCAATATCCACCTTTGGTTGCGCCTCTTTTTTTAGAGTCTGCGCTCCCTCTTCCCTATGCTTAATGCCTGTTCTTCTACTTCTCCAGAGTTTGGAAGGGCCTACCTCCACGAATTCGACCAAACCTTCGGAGCTGAGCACGGAGAGGTATTTGATCACCGTGGTCTTGCTAACGCCTGCTTTCTTGGCCACATCTACCGTGGTAAGACCCACCTCGGCTTCACCTATGACATCCAGGATCTTTTCTTTGTATGAGGCCATTTTGCTGCCACCGTGTGATTAACTTATTTGATCTACTCATATTTCAATATTTCATAGAGATTCTTACGGGGCAATCATGCCGGATGCAAGACGGAAAAAATAAATGCAGATCGGTTGTAAGAGTACCGGCAGGAGAGATAATGGCAAAGGAATGCAATAGCACTAAACCGGGCTATGAGGACCCATGGCCGCCTGTGCGCGGCGACTATCAGGTAGGCAATGCAAATGCCGCTGTGGCGGTGGTAACCTTAGCCAGTCCCATCTTCCCCAAGGGCGCTGCCATCTGCGGCCAGTGCAAGACTGAGAATCTGGGCGTCGAGAAGATCGTGGCCAATGTGATATCCAATTGCAATATCAGAATTCTTATCCTCTGCGGTGCGGAGTCGAAGGGCCATCTGCCAGGCAATACCATTATGGCGCTACATAAAAATGGCATAGATGAACAGGGCAGAATAATCGGCTCAAAAGGCGCCATACCTTTCATCCAGAATCTGCCGGCGCAGGCCATCGTGCGCTTCCAGAAGCAAGTGACGCTGGTGGACTGCATCGGCCTGGAAGATATTGAGCAGATCGAAGAGCAGATCTCCAGATATAGCCGCAATTGTGAGCCCTATCCCGAAAAGCCCTTCCAGGTGATGAAAAGAAAGGCTGCATCGCAGCAGATTGCATTTGGCCAGGGAGACCTGTCCTTTGGCGGTAGGGTCGTCATGGATACATCAGCCTGGCTCGTAAAGGAAGAGACTATGGCGAAGGCTAATGCAGAGGGATGACTAGTGTTTCGATTCAGCAAAGAGCAATCCATTGTAAATGTGGCGGGCGTGAAATTTGGGGGCCAGTGCGGCCAGTTGCCTTCGGTTCTATGCGGCACTATCTTCTATCAGGGGCACAAGATTGTAGCAGATGAGGAGAAAGGCATCTTCGACCGGACGGCAGCGGAGAGGCTGATATCCCGTCAGGCAGAGCTGTCCGAGGAGACGGGATGCCCCTCGGTGTTGCACCTCTACGTTCGTAGTATCGAGGCTTTTGAACGGTACCTTGATTTCACCGAACAGGTATGGTGCGGCCCGTTCATTATAGATTCTGCGGATGCCGCCACACGCAGCGCGGCTGCGCTCCTGGTTTCTGAACTGGGCTATGCCGACCGAGCCATTTACAACAGCATCAGCCTAGCCACGGAGGAGAAAGAAGCGCAGGCCCTGCGGGATTCGGAGATCGACTCGGCCATCATCCTGGCCTATAACCCGTCCCAGCCAGGCGTGGACGGCTCACTGGCCATCCTGGAGACGGGCGGGACAGTGCGTGAGAAGGGCCTGCTGGCCGCAGCCCGTGAGAATGGAATGCGCAATCTGCTCATCGATCCAGCGGTGTTGCCCCTGGGCAGCGGAGCCGGATCGGCTCTGCGCTTTGCAGTAGCTGCCAAGGCGCGCCTGGGCCTGCCTGTGGGATCAGGCATTCACAATGCCGTATCCTCCTGGCCCTGGCTGCGGAAAAAAGAGATGACGATCAGAAAGGGCTGCGATGCGGCGGCAGGAGCCATGCAGCTTTTGGCTGCAGCCGATTTCCTGCTATACGGGCCGATCGAGAGCGCGGATGTCATCTTTCCTGCGGCAGCCATGGCTGACATCCTCATTGCCGAGGCGGTGCGCGATCTGGATATCGCTCCGGGAGAGGCGCATCCCCTGCACCGATTGGTTTAGGGTGCATCCACAGATCATCGGTAAAGGAAAACACAACGAAATGACGAATAATATTATGGTGCCAAGGGCTTCACGGTGGCCACCTACGTCATCTGCCAGCTCAAAACAAAGGGGCTTGCGCCCGTTGGCATGATCAACATCCGCTCTGAGCCGATCGTGGCAGTGGGGGCCATCATCAGCGGCATTCCCCTGGTGGACAGAGTGACAGAGGAGATTTTGCGGGTTGAGAGCGAAGGGTGGTGGAGGTCGACACCGACCGGGACTGGTCAAGGTTTCCGAACTGATTGGTTAGCTGGCGTCTAATTTCAACTCCTTCCTCTTTTCGTCTCCCTTAGCAGTTTGTTGCCTTCATCAAGCACAAGGATTATATGTTTAACATAATAGCTAACTTTGATCATAATAGTAATCACATGTGCTAACATATGAAGAAAAAGATATCTGATATAGAGGTATAGCCATTGATAAATAATCAAATAATGATCTCATTGCTTGCAGGCCTTGTATCTGAATGTCAAATTTAACAGGCATATCTTTTAGGTCTGGAAAGATGATGTCCATATTCGACCTGAACAGAGATTTTAAAGGTGCAGTTTTATGCAGGAAAATGTTTTAATTAAGCCCACGCTTCTACCATATCAAGAGCTTGAGGAAAAGGTTTGGCAAAAGGCCATTTGTGCAGGTTGCAGGGGATGTATCGCTGTATGCCTTGCAGATACACTGGCTTATGATCATGAGCTGAATCAGCCGTGTGAGGCTAACCCATGTATTGAGTGCAAAGCATGTCTAGACGCCTGCCCACGCTTGCCAGCAAATGTAGAAAACATGGATTCTTCAGACGTCATCGGACCCTACCTCGACATAAAGAATGTGAGATCTGAGAAAGCTAACGAACGCTTCCAGAATGGAGGTGCTGTCATTGCACTATTGACTGCGGCGCTGGAAGAAGAACTGGTGGATTGTGCTCTTGTTATGGGTTTGGACCGATGGACACAGAAATCGTATCCTCAAGTTGTTTACGATACTTCTGAACTGAATAAGTCTGCAGGAAGCAAATATACGAGCAATGCGGTGTTGGAATCCATTAAGGAGCTAGTTAAGGATCCGAAGGTGAAGAATATCGCGCTCGTGGGAACGCCTTGCACTGTTCAGTCAGTTGGACTTCTGAGGATGTCCTCTAATGAATATGCCGTGAAGCTTGTCCAAAAAGTAAGGTTCCTCATCGGGCTATTCTGCTTCGAAGCTTTCAGCGAAAATGTGATACCAGGAATAACAGAGCGCATTGGCGTTTCACCTTGGCGCATCGATAAAATGAGCGCAGGTGAGGGACAGATGACTGTAACGCTTCGGGATCGAAGTATGAAGTCAATTCCCCTTGCTGAACTAGATGAATATGTCAAGCCCGGCTGCAGGGCTTGTACCGACTTTACAGCTAAACTTTCAGATATTTCCGTGGGCGGCATAGGAAGCGCTCCAGGGATGAGTTCTGTGATTACCAGAACTCCCGAAGGCATGGGCTTATTCAATATTGCTGAAGAGATGGGATTGCTAAAAGTCTCTGATGGTGTGAATATCGAGGCTATCAAGAAAGTAGGTGGGCAAAAGATTAGAAAGAACCATATTGCGAACGAGTTGGCAATTTCACAACAAAGATAGCTCGGCTATTCATTTTTGGGGCGAATTATGATCATAAAGAATGTTATCTGTCCAGCCTGTGGCGCTTGCTGCGACGACATAAGAATAGACCTCAACAGAAATAGGACGATTGTCAAAAAATGCATGCAAGATTGGCAACGCCAAGTTTCAAGCGATTGTTGGCGATCATTGGATTAGAACCCCCCTGATAAATGTTGGCGATAAGCTGCAAAAATCCGGTTGGAATGATGCTATAGAAAAGGCTGCTAACATTTTAGCTGATTCAAAGCGACTTCTCCTATTCATAGGCGGAGAAAATTCATGCGAGACAATGGAAGTTGGTTTACATCTCGGAGAATACTTAGTTTGTCATGGGCCTACGGCAATGGGCATGCAGGAAGCTGGGCGAATAGGAGCAACAGCCGGTCAGAGCAAAATTCGAGCCGATTTGGTTGTTTATTGGGGCTCCAACCCGCTTGAATTGGTGCCAAGGCTTATGTCCAGATATGCTGTTTATCCACGAGGTTTCTGGACTAGACGGGGAAGATTTGATAGGACAATTATAACCGTTGATCCCAGAAAAACGATCACATCTGAGAATTCTGACTTGCACATTCATCTTAAGCCCAACACAGACTATGAGCTTCTATCGTCACTTTTGACGCTCATTCACAGTAAGAAGCCCCATACCTGGTGAATCCCAGGTACTAATGCAGGCCCTAAAAATGCCTTGAAGCGTTGTACTTCTTGATGATGCTCTGACACGTCGCGTAGCCATTGCAAAGGGAATAGCTATTAAGGGCACTCTCGGGTTACTTCTGGATGCAAAACGTGC
>JAQTXY010000264.1 GCA_028688535.1 Methanothrix sp.
GCCGATTATAGAGCCATCTGCAAGCATCCAAATTCTCCGCTAACTTCCATGCAGTGACCTTGTTAGGGAAGATGGGATACTTGTAGCTGATTATTATAAATACAGATATGCATACTTAATATTAATATTATTTGAGGGCAGCGCGAAAGTAATCATGGCAAAGGACTTTTGCTTTCATCCCCACCCTGAAGGATGGGGACTTCCCGCTCTGTCCTTCGCAATCCTACCAGTTAAAATTTTCAGTTTATCGCTTCAGGCATGAATTTATAAGTGAGAAAAACGCAAGGTTCCTTTATATGAGTGAAACATCGGCCATTTCCGGTCAAGAGACCATTCAGGAGTCCTTCTTAAAGAGGATAAGTGCTCTGCAGTCCGACAACAAGAGCCTCGCCGAAGAGCTGGAAACCACCAGAATGGAGAGGGAAGAGGTGAGAGCAAAGCTCTTTGAGTCCCTCATTGCCAATAAGAAGTATCTGCGAGAGGTTGAGCGGCTAAAGAAAGAGAATGTCCTTCTTAAGAGGATGCCGTTGTTCCTGGCAACGGTTGTGGAGATGGGTTCAGACTATGTCCTGCTCAGGCAACATGGCAACAATCAAGAGTTCATCACCACTGCCCCGCCGGAGCTTATGGGGATGATCCAGACCAACTCCCGCGTGGCCATAAACAACTCTCTGACCATTGTTCGCGTCCTGGATCGCTCAGTGGATGTCCGGGCTAAGGTAATGGAGCTGATAGAGGCTCCTGATGTGTCCTACGAGCAGGTGGGCGGTCTGGAAAGCCAGATTCAGGAGATTAGGGAGACCGTGGAGCTGCCGCTCACCAATCCCGCAATCTTCAAGGACATAGGTATAGAGCCGCCCAGGGGTGTTCTGCTCTACGGCCTGCCGGGAACGGGCAAGACCATGCTCGCTAAAGCTGTTGCTCACGAATCCAAAGCAACTTTTATCCACATGTCCGGCTCGGAGCTGGTCCATAAGTTTATAGGGGAGGGCGCGCAGCTGGTTCGCGATATCTTCCAGATGGCGCGCGAGAAGGCCCCCAGTATCATATTCATCGATGAGATCGACGCCGTGGGAAGCATTCGAACCCATGACGGCACCACGGGAAGCGCCGAGGTCAACCGCACAATGATGCAGCTCCTTGCAGAGATGGACGGATTTAGAACCAGAGGAGACATCAAGATCATCGCGGCCACGAACAGAATCGATATTCTGGATCCTGCACTGCTGCGGCCCGGTCGCTTTGACCGGATAATTGAGATCCCCATGCCTTCTGCAGTTGGAAGACTCAAGATCCTGGAGATACATTCCCGGAAGATGAAGAAGGATGATGATGTAGATCTGATGGAGATTGTCAAAGTCACCGAGGAAGCGAGCGGCGCCGACCTCAATGCCATTGTTGTTGAGGCGGGCATGAATGCATTGCGCAAGGGCGCATCAACGGTCGGCAAGAGCGATTTCGAGGCGGCAATCAAAAAGGTTCTCGGGGATGAGATTGAAGGATCGGAAGAAGCTCTGCGGATGTTCTCTTAGGCGGCATAGAGCCGCTGTTATTTTTATATCTCTCCATTTTCTGTTTTGTATTGTCCCGGCAAGTCCGGAAATCTTTAAGTACTCATTTTCTATCCTAGCCTCTCATGAATCTTACAGCTATAGCAGGCATGACCGATCCGGTTCTACTGGCAAATTGGATTCAGATGGCTGTGGATTCAACGACTGGCAGACATATTGATCTGGTCTTTATCCAGATTCTGGCAAATGCCATCAGCAACATCGATCTGGCATCTATCGTATTAAATGTGTTCTTCGTAATATTAATTGCAGTTTTAACTCGCTTTGCAGCTCGAATTATAGACCGCATGCTGTCAAACCATATTCCTCGGGTAGTGAGCAAGGTGCAGATGAAGGTGGATGAGACCATGCAGATCATGATGCGCAGACTGGCCTCCGCCGCCATCTATCTCATCGGCCTTATGCTCATCATCTATCAGATACCTCAGCTACAAAGCCTGGTAACCGCTATACTTGCCGGCGCCAGTATCGCAGGTCTTGCTATCGGCTTTGCCGCCAAGGATTCTCTCTCCAACTTCACCTCCGGGATCTTCATAGCCATCTTCCAGCCTATCCGGGTGGGAGATCTGGTTGATTTCAGAGGAGAGTACGGCCAGATAGAAGATTTGACGCTCAGGCATACGGTAATTCGCACCTCCGACAATAAGAGAATAGTTGTGCCCAATTCCATCATAAGCAATGAGCCGATAATCAACTGGTCCATCAGGGAGCCGGAGATAGTCTGGATGGTGGATTTTGACCTGGAAAAGGCTTCCGACATCGACAGAGCCAGGGAGATCATCCTCAGAGCAGCAAAGAGCCACCCCCTGGTGCTCAAAGACAAGCCTATCAATGTGCTTCTGCTAAACTCCCGTTACTCGGAGCTGACCCTTCGCTTAGAGGTCCCCCTCCCAGGAAGAAACGTAGCCAAGGTTGTCGGCTGCGATATAAGAGAAGCAGCCAAAAAGGAGTTTGAGTCTGCGGGAATACCGCCGGCGCCAACACCTTGATTGGTTTTTTATCGAGGATGAAGAGATGTTTGAGCGCTGTCCGGAATTAGTGCTTGCAATGAGCCCTGAAAAATGGCTTGAACCTAACCTCCTGAAAGTTCAGGCGGACAGGTTTAGCGCCTGAAGAATTTCTCTCTGTTTTTTTGTCATTTCGGTGACTATTATCTGTCCATCCGCAAGTGCAATTTGTCGGAATTTCTCCATTTGCAGAAGGAGAAGTTCAACTGAATATTTATCGAGTATCTCTGCATCCCTCATCATATTCATCAGTCGTGTTCTGATGATTAAACTCAGGAACGCGATGAAAATGAATCCTCTTGTTATCTTATCGCTGTGAGTATTCAATGGAAGGATGTCAATTTCGCTTTTCAAAGCCTTGAAGCTCTTTTCAATTTCGTCGCGTTCGCGATAGAGAGAAAGGCACTTCATCTCGTCGAAGTCCCCCGAGTAGAATATAATATACTTGCCAATTTTGTTCATTCTTTGTGCGACTGCATTTTGTTTAATCACAATATCAAAGCGATTATCGATCACATGCCAATCGAAGAAGTTTCCAAATCCTCGTGCTTTCTCTTTGAAGACTATGCAAGGGTTGCTCTTCTTATTCAATCGCACCTTGAGCAACTCTTCGCGAATATCATAAAATCTACTTAGAAGGGTCTGCTTCTCGGTTTGTTCTAGTTTGGGATCATAATACACATATCCATGGACTTCGATAGAGTCAATATTATACGAAATTGGCTTGGCAAAAATTGGATCTTTGTTAAATTTATGAAGGTATTTTACATCATCGAGATCCTTTTGCGCTTCTGTCAGCAGTTGCTTCAAATCAGTCAATTGCAATCTAGCTGCAATGATAAATGAGATTTTATTGGTCATCAGCTCACAAAGATTACTCAAGCTGAAAAATCCGCGATCCATCACAGCGACATAGTTTTCGATACCATGAGCTTTTATCTTCTTCAAAGTGCCGGAAAGTGTACTGACATCGGAAATACTGCCGGGGAAGATGTCATACATCACAGGTATCCCGTTTTCTTTGTCCAGAATCAGGGATAGATTGATTTGCGGAAGTGATTCTCCGTCACGATTGTACCCATATTCAAGAAGGTTGATGAGTTGAGAGTAACTTGACAGGCTCGTAATATCGTAAATGAGTGTGTTTTTCGTACCGGTTCCTTCGATAAGCTGGGACATGAACCGGTCTGGAATATTGCTTTCACCTAATCGACCGAGAAGCTCACTTACTTGCTGGCTTGTAAGATTGATTTCCGGTAATTTGAGAGCAAGAGAGGTTCCTTCGTACCATGAATCAACATTCCTCATTGCCGTAGGTCGTATAATCCGGTTAAATGCCAATGCACGAATCATGGACAC